>JAZSBF010000039.1:0-4563 GCA_045602205.1 Eubacteriales bacterium | reverse complement strand
CCATTCATAAGCTTTATTTATCAAACGACGGATTGCAAGCGTAGAAATTCTTAGAGTCCAGGTGGTCTTGCGCGATCCTTAAGCAATCGCCGAAGCGCTGATAATGCACTATCTCGCGCTCGCGCAGGAATTTTATCGGGTCGCGCACGTCGGGGTCGTCGCACAGACGAAGAATATTGTCATAGGTCGTACGCGCCTTTTGCTCTGCCGCAAGGTCCTCGTTGAGGTCTGTGAGGATGTCGCCCTTTACGCCCACGTATTTCATATCGAAGGGAACGCCCGAGGCGGCGACGGGATACACGCCCGTGGTGTGATCGACAAAATAGGTGGCAAAGGGAGAGCAGGCTATCTGCTCCTCTGTGAGATTTCTCGTCAGCTGATAAAGAATAGCGGCGATCATCTCAAGGTGGGCGAGCTCCTCTGTGCCTACGTCAGTGAGAATGCCTGTTACCTTGTCGTAGGGACAGGAATATCTCTGATGAAGATAGCGCATTGATGCGGCAAGCTCGCCGTCAGGACCGCCCAGCTGTGAGATTATAACAGTAGCGAGTCGGGGGTCGGGATTTTTAATTTTTACGGGGTATTGAAGCTTCTTCTCGTAAGTCCACATATTATTTCTCCTTTCTCAGTTCGCGTCGGGATGCCAGGGCCAAGGCGAATTTGTCCAATTCCAATCGTTCATAGAGACGTTGTCTCTATGAGTTATCGCAATGCCGCCTTGCGCAAGGTCGTCGACGATGCTTTCTCTCTCGCATATCAGCTTGTGATAGTACTCAAGCGCGGGCTTCGAGTGGGGATAGACATCGAGATAAAGCACGGTCTCGGCAAGCGCAAAATCAAGAGCGCGAAGCTTCTTCATAAGCATTTTTGATGAGCTGTTTGGCGATCCGTTTTGTGACCTGTTTTGCGAGGATAGGGAGGTGGACTCCAAGTTATTTAGGCAAGAAAATGAGCCTCTCGCACCTCTTGAAAGCCTATAATTATCTACCACGGCAATTACCTCCTTTTCTCTCTCCGCAAAGGAAGGGAAGGTCGAGCTCCTTGAAGATAGTTCCTCTTGAGAGACCTGTCTCGGCGTCGTAAAGATTTCTCCAACTCTGAAGCGGAGCGAAGACAGAGGCGAGGGGGTACTCCTCAAGCCCCCATGTTTTTCTGCCCGAGTGCGAGTCGAGACGCTCCTCGCGAGTGGCGCAACCCTCGCGGCGCTCTCTGGAAGAGCCGTTGTCGGATCGCGAGAGGCGATCGAGACAATGGGGTGTGTTCTCGTTTTCTCTGCCGTACACGAGGGGAGCGCCGTTCTGTGACTCAAGCATTCGCTGTCGAAGCGCTTCGTTTACCCGTTCTTTCGGGGTCATAAAGTCGTTTTCTGTAAACATAATGTCCTGCCTTTCTGATTTTCAGCGCAGCTGCACGTGGCGTTGCGCTGTCATTAAAGTAGTATATGAAATTCTGTCGATGTTTGTCAAAATTTTGCTTACCTATTGTAAAAGCGGAGAAAAGGTGGTATAATATTGAAGGCTGTCGGGGCAGATATATATTTGAAGATAAAAGAACTGCCAAATATAAGCTTTAAATGTGTGTGGAAAATTCATATACATAAAGGGGGAGGGGCGGACTGTGAATAAGGTGAATTATCAGCTTATGCTTGACAAAAAACTTGACGAAATAATGCGGCTGAAAGAGCGCAAAACTCTTTTGCTTCACGCCTGCTGCGCTCCTTGCTCAAGCTATGTGCTTGAGTATCTGTCTAAATATTTCGATATCACGCTGTATTTTTACAATCCCAATATAACGCCCGAAAAGGAATATGCTTTTCGCGCTGACGAGCTCGGACGGCTTGTTGGAGAGATGGAGCTTGAAGGGAAGGTTAAAATTGTAAACGAAGAATACAACAGTGGCGAATTTTACAACTGCATAAAGGGGCTTGAGGCTGAGAAGGAAGGCGGAGCAAGGTGCAGAAGGTGCTACGAGCTTCGGCTTGGTAGGAGCGCCGAGTACGCAAAAGAGCATGGATTTGACTATTTCACCACCACTCTTTCGATAAGCCCTTATAAGAACGCCGCGTGGCTCAACGAGATCGGCGGCGAGCTTTGCGAAAAATATGGAGTAGAGTATCTCTACTCGGATTTTAAAAAGAAAAACGGATATAAAAGATCCTGCGAGCTCTCGGAAATATACTCGCTTTACCGTCAGGATTATTGCGGATGTGAGTTCTCAAAACGAAAAGACGAAAATTGAATAGATATTGACTGTTGTAAAAAATAGCTTACAGATAATGTTAAACTTGATTGAAAAACAAGAAAAAACAAGAATATGTTTGTAAAATACATCACTATTGTTTTTTGCTCAAGGCTTGATGAAGATAAAAAGATATCGGATTTGATTTTTTCTACTTGAAAAAAACTTCAAAATGATATATAATTATATAATTACTCGACGGATGTCGAGAGTTTGTTTTGTGAGGTTAATATGTTTGAATTTAAAAACGTTTCTTACACCGCTCCAAATGGTCGTAAGATACTTAAAAATATAAGCTTGACGATAGACGACCGCTTTGTGGCTATCACAGGTCCTAACGGAAGCGGAAAATCTACTATGGCGAAGCTCATTGCGGGAATAATCCTTCCTACTGAGGGTGAGATATTTTTTGACGGCGAGAATATAACCGAAATGGGAATAACCGAGCGCGCGAAGGCGGGAATAAGCTTTGCTTTTCAGCAGCCTGTGCGCTTTAAGGGCATTACGGTGAAGGATCTTATTTCTCTTGCGGCGGGCAAGAGCACGAGTGTTTCCGACGCTTGCGCTTATCTCTCGGAGGTCGGACTTTGTGCGAAGGACTATATAAATCGACAGGTGGACGGCTCACTCTCGGGCGGCGAGCTCAAGAGGATAGAGATAGCTATGATAAACGCGCGCGGCACAAAGCTTTCTGTTTTTGATGAGCCCGAGGCGGGCATCGACCTTTGGAGCTTTAACAATCTTATAAAGGTTTTTGAAAATATGTACAATAGAACACGCGGAAGCATAGTTATCATCTCACATCAGGAGAGGATACTTGATATTGCCGATAAGGTGATAGTTCTTGCGGACGGCGAGCTTGTCGAGTACGGCTCGAAGGCGGATGTTCTGCCCAAGCTTCTCGACGTTCGGGCGGGTTGCAGATTTACAAAGGAGGCACAGTGATGGACAAGATACAAAGAGATCTTCTTGAACAGGTTGCAGGTATTCATGAAGTGCCGCAAGGGGCATATTCGCTGAGAATAAACGGAAGTCTTCACGGCAAAAACTCCTCTGAAAACATTGATATTGTAAAAAAAGAGGACAAGCCGGGCATAGATATTTATATTAAAGACGGAACAAAAAACGAGAGCGTTCATATTCCCGTACTGCTTTCGCAGACGGGCATAAAGGAGCTTGTTTACAACGATTTTCACATTGGACGCGACTGCGACGTTACAATAGTTGCGGGCTGCGGAATACACAACAGTGGCTCTGAGACCTCGGAGCACAGCGGTGTACATGCCTTTTATCTTGCGGAAAACGCCAAGGTGAAGTACATTGAGAAGCACTACGGCGCGGGCGACGGAATGGGAAAGAATGTGATGAACCCCACGACCTACGCTGAGCTTGCTGACGGCGCGTATCTTGAGATGGAGACGGTGCAGATAAAGGGAGTTGACTCTACCGACAGGACAACGAAGGCTGTGCTTGGAAAGGACAGTAAGATAATCGTTCACGAGAAGATAATGACGCACGGAGAGCAGTTTGCGAGAACTGAATTTGAGGTAGAGCTCAACGGAGAAAACTCGGGAGCGCACGTCGTTTCGCGTTCGGTCGCGAAGGAAAAGTCGAAGCAGGTGTTCGTTTCGAAAATACTTGGCAACAACAAGTGCTCGGGACACACTGAGTGCGATGCTATAATAATGGACGAAGCGACTGTCTCGGCTATTCCTGAGATACTTGCGACAGATCCTGACGCCTCTCTTATTCACGAGGCGGCGATCGGAAAGATAGCGGGCGAGCAGCTTATCAAGCTTATGACTCTCGGACTTACCGAAAAGGAAGCTGAGGAAGAGATCGTTAACGGATTCCTTAGATAAAACTGTGTTGAAAAATTAAATACAAATTACAAAAACAGCGAATTTCACTCGACTATCGAGTGAAATTCTCTGTTTATTTATATAAGGTGAGTTTGTGTTAGGAGAAAGATGTGAGAACCTTTTGAGGAAGTTAGTTGGCGTTTAGGAGGCTTATGTGAGAACCTTTTGAGGAAAGGTTCTCACACTCTCCAAACCTTTTGAAAAAGCTTCTTAGCTTCCTAAATGTTGTTTTGCTTAATGGGATATTTTTTTCTAATGTGGAAACACGGCGGACAGCAGGCAGTGCCTGCCCCCAGGCTTCGGGTGTCGCATATTTTAAGTTTCTGTTTATCACACGATGGTGAAATCTGCTATAAACACTCGTACCATACCGCCGTGTTTCTTTTTATTGTTAAACGAAAACCACCAGCGCGGCTGGCGGTTATGATTCTTTGGTTGCTTTTCTGAAAATACAGAAAGTGAC
>JAZSBF010000038.1:0-7557 GCA_045602205.1 Eubacteriales bacterium | reverse complement strand
TCCTCTCTTGTTTTTCTTTGGTTACTTTCTGAAAATACAGAAAGTAACGTAAAACCCCAACATAAACTATCTTTCTTTGATTACTTTCTGAAAATGCAAAAAGCGAGAAAAAATACCGAGGACAGAATAACCGTCCTCGGTATTTATGATTTATTATTTATGCTAAAAACTTAAGCGCCAATGTTTCTAATGTCTTCCATGAGTTCGTTGATCTTAGTCATAGCAGCTTCGCTGTTTGCCTGATAGTGTGTAGCATAAGATGCAGCATTGCCCTCTTTGGGAACGTCGCTTCTGATGATATCAGCCATAGTTCCAAAGTTACCGATAATAGCTATGTCGTAAACGGGGTTAGCGAAGATGATTTCATACATATCATACATTCTCTGGTCTACGGCACTCTGAACCTTACACTTTGTCTCAATGTATGCATCGTAGGTAGAACCGGCAGCTGCAGAATACTCAGCAAGAGCTTCGAGTCCAAATCCTGCGAACGACGTATCCATAACTGTGTAAGGAACGGCGCAGAGGGATGAGTAACGGAAGTTTACTGTGGAGTAGAAATTCTCCTGGCTGCTGTTGAGCTTCGGTGTGGGGAGAACGCCCATCTCAAAGCTTACATCAGATAAGTGGTTGTCCTTGTCAATTACCTGGAGGCAAGCAAAGAGTGATCTGCCATCAAGGAACATGTTTATAGAATCAAAGTCATTGTAGCCTGTTCTAGCTTCTGTACGGAAGCAGGACTGAGCATCCCAATAGAAGTCACCAACTTCTTTAAGAATGTTGATTACAGCCTCGCCCGCGCCTACAAGCTGAACCTCGCCGTTAACAACGGTGGAAGCGCGGTAGCCTGCGCCCTGAGCGTATGTAAGGAAGTTCCATACGTCACCGCACGTACCGAAGGCATCTCCAAAGTCGCCCAAGTTACCGTTACCGTCTTTGTCGTCAGCATATTTCTTTACAAGCTCGGTGTACTTATCGAGTGTCCACTGGTTAGTTGTTACGAGATCCTCGATGTATCCGTCACCTGCATTTGTTGCCAATTCTCTGTTGTAGAAAATACAAGAGATCGCTGCTTTGTTCTGAAGGTTGAACTTACTGTTGGTAGCGAATACCGAAGTGCCGAGTGTGAGCTGGTCGTTGGTGGATTTGTTCCATGTGGGATGGTCAAAATCGATGTACTCAAGTGATGAAATGTCCTTAAGGTATCCGTCCTGAGCATGACCGAAAATACCCTCGAGCTGGTACATTGCCATGTCGTATTTATCCTCGTTACTGGAGTAGTAAGACTGGATATAAGTATAAGACATAGCCTGAAGCTCCTCTTTGATAACGAGGTTGTACTTATCCTTGATTGCGAGGTTTCTGTCATAAACAGCTTTTCCGACGACGTCACTGGCTTCTTCTTCTCTTGCTATCTCAAAGGTGTGCCATGCTACGTTTCCGTTGGTGTTCTGACCGAGAACAAGGTATTCTTCACCGTCCCAATTCTTGTCTGCGGGAAGCTTGGAAACATACTCGCCCTCTAACGGATTGGAAGGTCCAATATTACTGCTGGATGCAACAGGATCGCCCTTACCCTTACAAGCAACAAAGCAAGTTGCAACCATAAGAAGGGCGAGGATGAGAGCGAAAATTCTGATGATGTTTTTCATTATCATCTCTCCTTTTTTTAAAATTTTTTCTCTTTCACAACAATAAAAGAGCTCTATGCATTGTATATTCTATCATAAGTTTTCTTTTTTGTCAACATAAAAAACAAAACAGGTCAAATTCGTCACAATCAACAATTTTCACAAAGCAATTTTTACTTATGGCATTGGAGCGAAAAAGGCAGTTCTGTAATTGCCCTCAACGCAGATCAGGTATCTTTTTCCTCTTCGGGAATTACCTCGGTAAATGCGGCAATCGCGCATTCTATCATATCGTCGGTCGGCTCAAGGACCGTCACGTGCTGAAGCCACATACCCGGAGCGGATATTATTCTCGTGAAGGCATTGTCGTATTTTCCCGCCAGCTTTATGAGCTCGTAGCCCACGCCCATCATTATCGGCAAAAGCAGGAGCTTGATGATCGCTCTGATAAGCGTTGCGGGGATACTGCCCGTGATAAGTATCGCTATCGGGTCTATAAGGAATGAAATGAATATGCTGACTATAAGCATCAAGATGATAAACGAAGTTCCGCATCTGGGGTGGAATCTTCTCTCAAGTCTGACGTTTTCTGCCGTCAGCTCTTTGCCGTGCTCGTAGCAGAAAATAGTCTTGTGCTCTGCGCCGTGGTACTGAAAGGTCCTTCTTATCTCCTTCATAAGCGAGACGAGAAGCATATACGACACGATGATGATTATTTTCAAAACGCCCTCAAAGAGCGATTTTACAAAGGATGCGAGTGCGGGGGAGGCAGGGCTTAAAAACGGTAAGAGCTGAGCTGTCCACTTGTAGATAAAGGAGGGGAGCATCATAAAGAGCGCAAGCCCCAGAGCCACTCCGATAACCATAGAGATGACCATAATGACGTTTATGAGAAGGTTGCTTTCTTTCTTTTCGGAGTCCTTCTCGTCAACCTCCGGTGTCTTTCCTTTTTTTCTTGCTTTTTCGGCTTTCTTTTCCGCCTTCTCGCGCTTCATCTCGTCCTCGAGCTCATCGAGTCCCGATATCTCTGCCGAGCGCATAAGGCATTTATATCCCAGTATCATCGAATCAATAAAGTTAAAAATTCCTCTTACTACGGGGATCTTGTAGAAGGGCCTCAGAATTTTGGGGCGACCCGATAGGTCGTTATCCCATTTTTCAACGACTATCTCTCCCTGCGGATCTCTTACCGCAAGAGCCGTCTTTTTCGGCCCTCTCATCATAATTCCCTCGATAAGCGCCTGTCCGCCGATCGAGGCTTTTTTGCATACGCAAGCTTCTTTTTTACTCATATATCCTCCGGTGCGGATATTTTACCATATCCTCACGTTTCCTTTTTTGTCAAAATACCAATATTTTCCAATTCCTGCGGGCTCTTTCTCGGAATAAGAATAAAGCACAGCTTCGATAACGGCATCGTTTCCTTCGTTGCCCGCTGCTATCTCGGTGAGAGCCCATTGCTCGGCGCTTCCGTAGTAGTAGATATCCTTAAGCGCGCTGCAAGCAAGGAATGCGCTGTCGGAAATTTTTTTGAGCGAGGGGTGAACGATGAGCAACTCCAGCTTTGAGCAGTTCTTAAACGCGTTCTCGCCTATCGCCGAGACGGTATCCGAAAGAATGACTGTCTCAAGAGAGGTACAGCCCGAAAAGGCTTCAAATGGGATCTCGGCAACTCCGCTCGCGAACTCGACTTTTTTAAGCCCGTCGCATCCGAAAAATGCTTTTTCACCGATACTTTCAAGCTTTCCTTCGATAACGATGGTCTTTCCCACGCACTCGTAAAACGCCGAATTGCCGATCGCGGTGATATTTTTTCCAACGGTCAGCTCAAGAAGGTCATTTGCCTCTCCGCCTTTGAAGATGGCGTCGCCGAGAGCCACTACGGGATATCCGTCGATGACCTCGGGGATCCTCAAGGATCTGAGTGAGCCCTTGTATTTGGTAAGCGTTATCTTGCCATCGGCGGACGTGTATTCAAAAATGCTTTTTGCATTTATCCACGATGCCGTCAAGGTGAGGTTTGAGGTCACCTTGTTTGACTCAAAATTCCATTTCTCGTTTCCGTTTGCCCAGCCGTCAAAGATGTATCCTTCCTTGACAGGATCTGAGGGCTTGGATATGACCGTTCCCTCAAGAACTCTTATTGATTCTATCTCCGTGCCCCCCGCGCTGTTGAAGGTCACGTCGTAATATACAGCCTCACTGCTTGCGGGATCGTCATTGCATGCGACAAGGCAGAGCAGAGCCGCCGTGAGCGCAAGCGTGAGCATTATAGTCTTAATAACGCGCATTCGTTTTATCTCCTTACTATATGCCTATACCTTATTATATATTTTTTTTCACCTCTTGTCAATCCCGAACACCGCCGTCGATACCGATTTAATAATAAATTTACAAGCTGGTTAGTTTGTGTTGGGAGAAAGATGTGAGAACCTTTTTTTGAAAAAAAGGTTCTCACGCTCTCCAAAAAACTTGCTGAAAAGGTTTTTTGGTCTTTGAATATTGTCTTGTTGTTGTGGGGATATTGCGAAAGCGTTTGTAACGGTGATAGGATTGTTTTAAATTTATACCATACACGGTAGGGGTCGGCGTCCAAATATTTGCGAAGCAAATTTTGCGTTGCTTGCAACAATCCGACTGACCCTTAAATAAAAGAAAACACGGCGGTAGGCAAATGTCCGCCGTGTTGCTTCCTTAGAGAAAAACATCCCATTAAGCAAGGTAATATTCAGACAGCTAAGAACCTTTTTCAAAAAGGTTTGGAGAGGGTTTAAGGGAGGACCTTTCCTTAAAAGGTCCTCCCTTAAAAATCCCCTCAACACCAACTAACTATTTATCATTTCGTGCGAGGCGGTTTCATATATTTTAGTTAGAGTGATTATTTGAAAAGAAAGGTACAGGTATGAACAAGATAGGAACACGCGCGGCGGCGGGAGTGGGGCTTTCGGACGCTCAGGTTGCCGAGTCAAGAAAGAGTCACGGGGCGAACGTACTGAGTGTCCGTCCGCAAAAAAGCTTTTTGGCGCATTTTTTTTCAAACCTCGGCGACCCTGTAATAAAGATACTTTTATGCGCGCTGGGTGTAAACATAATATTTGCGTTTCGGGGCGGGGACATACTTGAGACGGTCGGCATTGGCATCTCGGTATTTCTTGCCGCCTTTATATCGACGGTTTCGGAGCGAGGCGGGGAGTCTGCGTTCAAGCGGCTCTCGGAGGAGATAGCCCACGCCGAATTCAGAGTCAGGCGTAACGGAAGAATAGTCAGCCTTCCGATCGAGGATATCGTTGTTGGCGACATAGTGCTTGTTGGCGCGGGAGAGCAGATACCCGCTGACGGATATATCCTCTCGGGCAATTTGCGAGTCGATCAGTCCTCGATGACGGGCGAGAGCCGAGAGGTCGAAAAAAGGAATACGAGGGAGCGCTCGCTTTCGCCCGAATCTCCCTCGGCGCTTCTCAGGGGGTGCGCCGTCATATCGGGAGAATGTGAGATGGAGGTGGCTCGCGTTGGGGACGCCACCTTTCTCGGCGAGATATCAAAGGAGATACAGCTTGACACGAGAGAAAGTCCGCTCAAAGTAAGGCTTTCAAAGCTTGCAAAGCAGATAAGCCGACTTGGCTATCTTGCCGCCGCGCTCGTTGCCGCAGCATATCTTTTCAACAGCTTTTTTATCGACAGCGCCTTCAATATGCAGCTTGTCGAGATGAAGCTCAGAAACACGCCCTATCTCCTTGAGACACTGCTCCACGCCTTTATGCTAGGTCTTACTGTGATAGTCGTAGCCGTGCCCGAGGGGCTTCCGATGATGATAGCCGTAGTCCTCTCCTCAAACATAAAGCGTATGATAAAGGACAACGTGCTTGTGCGCAAGCCCGTGGGGATCGAGGCGGCGGGCAGTATGAACATTCTTTTTACCGACAAAACAGGCACGCTGACCGAGGGAAAGATGAGCGTTAGCAATATCCTTCTTGGCGACGGCACGAGCTTTGATGGCGCGGCGGAGCTGCGAAAGCGCGCTCGAAAGGTGTTTGATGTTTTTGATGTCTCCTGCCGACTTAACACCGTCGCCATCATATCCGACTCAAAGATAATTGGCGGAAACGCGACCGAGCGCGCCCTGCTTGAGTCGGTGATGAAGTATCCGTCCCCCGCTTTGCAGAGGATATTTTCAAAAACTCCGTTTGACAGCGCGAACAAATATTCATCGGTGACGCTTGCCGACGGCAGAGCCTTTGTTAAGGGTGCGCCCGAAAAGCTTTTGCCGCACGTAAAATACTGCCTTGACGCAGCGGGAAAGGAGATGAATTTTGCTCTGTTTTCTTACGGATTTTCAAGGCAGATAAGGGCTATGACGGAGAGCGGGGGCAGGGTGCTTTTGATAGCGACCTCGGCTTATTCGGACTCGAGGACTCCCTTCGGCGCGCTTACTCTTTTGTGCGCCGTGCTTCTGTCCGACGCGCTCCGCAAAGAAGCCTCGCACTCTGTGGGCGAGCTGAAGCGAGCGGGGATACAGGTAGTTATGATAACCGGCGACAACCGCGATACTGCCGAGGCTATCGCGCGCAAGTGCGGAATTATCGACTCCTCTCACCGCACCGTGATAACGAGCGACGAGCTTGGAAAAATGTCGGATAGCGAGCTGAAGCGACTCATTCCCTCGCTCGCTGTCGTTGCAAGAGCGCTCCCTAGCGACAAGAGCCGCCTTGTAAATGCGGCTGAGGAGCTCGGACTCGTCTGCGGAATGACGGGCGACGGCATAAACGACGCGCCTGCTCTGCGGCGCGCCGATATCGGATTTGCTATGGGAAACGGAACTCAGGTGGCGAAGGATGCGGGGGATATAATCATCACCGACAACAACCTCTCATCGATATGCAAGTCGGTGCTTTACGGACGGAATATCTTCAAGAGTATAAGAAAATTTATCACTCTCCAGCTGACAATGAATTTTTGCGCCGTGGCTGTGTCTATGATATGTCCTTTTCTTGGAATAGACTCCCCCGTGACCGTGGTACAGATGCTGTGGATAAACATAATTATGGATACCCTCGGCGGTCTTGCCTTTGCGGGCGAGTCCCCGCTCCCCTCTTATATGAGGGAAGCTCCAAAGCGGCGCGACGAGCCTATACTGAACAGGTATATGGTAAATCAGATAGTTCTTCTGGGCTCTTTTACGGTCGCCCTCTGTATAGCTTTTCTGAAGCTCCCCTCAATGACGGCTCATTTCAG
This sequence comes from Eubacteriales bacterium, assembly GCA_045602205.1. Classification (GTDB taxonomy): domain Bacteria; phylum Bacillota; class Clostridia; order Oscillospirales; family CAG-272; genus HGM12713. The sequence goes on along the minus strand of JAZSBF010000038.1, from coordinate 694 downwards.
ACCCGCGCCTGACAATATTTATCTTTTGACGGCGTTCTTTGCGCTCTTTATCTTCTCGTCGGTATTCAACTGCTGGAGTGCAAGGACCGACCGCCTCAGACTCTTTGCGGGTATATCCAAAAACCGAGCCTTTTGTCTTATTATGACTGCGGTGTGCGCCGTGCAGATAGCCTTCGTCTATCTCGGCGGAAAGGTGCTGAGAACAGCTCCGCTCACTCCCTCGGAGCTCTCTTATACTATGCTCCTCGCCCTCTCTGTGTTCCCCGCGGAATTTCTCCGCAAGCTCCTCTGGCGTCTTCGCGGACACAAACAGGGCTTTTGAGAAAAATTAGTTTGTGTTTAGGATTTTTTGCGAGAACCTTTTGAGGAAAGGTTCTCGCGCTCTCCAAACCTTTTCAAGAAAAAGTTTCTATACGCTCTAAACATTGTCTTGCTTAATGGGATATTCTTTTCTAATGTGGCAACACGGCGGACCATAGCCTACCGCCGTGTTGCTTTTTTATTATAACAAAAAATACAACCTGTCGGTACGCAAGTGTCCGACAGGTTGTTCCCTTAGAGAAAAATATCCTATTTAGCAATACAAACATAGAACAATCCAATGTTTGATGTTTTTTGCCATATAGCAAAAATGGCGGTGTTTAGCCGCCAAATCAAACTTGGCGCAAAGCCATAGGCTTTGCAGAATATTTAG
>JAZSBF010000037.1:0-3434 GCA_045602205.1 Eubacteriales bacterium | reverse complement strand
GCGGTCAAGCAACTCGGCGATGCGGAGCAGTATCTTCTCTCCCATTCCGTAGCTGAGCATATCGGCTCTCGAGTCAACGAGTATCGAACGTCTTATCTTATCAGACCAGTAGTCGTAATGCGCGAAGCGGCGAAGCGAAGCTTCAAGTCCGCCGATAATTATCGGCACGTCTCCGTATGCCTCTCTTATGCGGTTGCAGTAAACTATCGTCGCTCTGTCGGGGCGCAGTCCCGCCTTGCCCGCGGGGGAATAGTAATCGTACGTCCTTTTCTTCTTTGAAACGGTGTAGTGCGCTACCATAGAATCTATATTTCCCGCGGTCACGAGAAAGCCGAGGCGCGGTCTGCCAAACTCACGAAACGCCTCGCAGCTCTTATATTCGGGCTGTGATAGGATAGCAACGCGGAAGCCTGCGTCCTCAAGCACTCTTGATATTATCGAAACACCAAAGCTTGGATGGTCGACGTAAGCGTCTCCCGTAACGTAAACAAAATCGGGTCTGTCCCAGCCAAGCGCGTCACATTCGGCGCGGTTTATAGGTAAAAATCCGTGAAGATCCATAAACTCCTCCAAAAACGGTCTTTTTTCTTTTCCTGTTCCATTATATATTATCACATTTTATCGAAAACTGCAATACTCCTTGACAATCGCGCGAAAAAATTGTATCATAATTTCAAATAAAGAACAAGGACGAGGATAATGGAAAAAGAACTGTTTACCCCCAAGCTGAGCGGAATCAGCTATCAGAACAAACTGAATATTATGCGAGTGCTTCTTGCGGGCGATCCGATCTCTCGAAAGGAAGCCGCCGAAAAGTGCGCTCTGAGTGAGGTGACTGTGGGCAAGGTATCCTCCGCTCTTTGCGAGCGCGGACTTTTGCGCGCGGAGAAGCGCCCTGTGGGCAGAGGCAGGCATACCGATTTTTTCTCTCCCTCGGATATTGTGTGCGCGCTTGTTATAACCGTCAGAGAAGAAAGCCTTTCGGCAGCCCTCTTTGACCTCTCGGCAAACCCTGTCTTTGAGTTTTGCAGAACGCTTTCCCACGCCCTGCCTTACGAAGCCTCGGCAAACAGTTTTTGCTCCGAGCTTTTCCAGCATATCTCGCGGACAGGCAAAAAACGCTTTTTCAAAACGGCGGTATTGTTTTCCGAGGGAGTCTCAACTAAAATGCGTGAGATGTTCAAGGCGGCAGCCCTTGCGTATTTTGATATAGATGCTCTGCTCCAATACGAGAGCGCAAAGGCTCACGCCCTTTGCCGACTCTATCCAAACAGCGTATTGCTTGCACTAGATGTGCGCGAGCGCGTATCGATGAGTATTATATGCGATAACAGAGCGCTTCCAAAAAGCGATATTTGTGCGCTCCGCCTTCCGTCAAACGACCCGACTCTGCTTATAGAGCAGATATCTGCCCTCGTCTGCCCGCTCTTTGATGCTCTCCTTCCCGACCGCATTATAATAGAGTCTCAGACGGTCCTCGCAGACCGAAGCTTTTGCGCCTCGCTCCGTGAAAGTGTCGCACGCAGAATGAGAGCTTCCGCAGAGGATATCCCTCCGATAGAAAGCAGCCGTGACGCCGACTTTGCCGAGTGCGAAGCACTCGAGATTATCCGTGAACAAATATGCATATCTCTTGCAGGAGAAAGATAGTTTGTGTTAAGGTTTTTTCGTGAGAACCTTTTTAGGAAAGGTTCTCACACTCTCCAAACCTTTTGAAAAAAGGGTACTATTAAATCTAAGTCTTATTTTTCACTCTCACGAGACGTAAGAGTGAAATTTTTATAAGCAAAATTTCGCGTTCGGAGTAAATCAAACAAGATATTGCTTACCACTCCTCACTCGATGTTTGCATAGCAAACTCGACGCTTGCTTGCAAGCAGTGCGCAGTCCCGCCGTTTCGGCTCGTGCCACGGAGTCCCTACCTCAATGTTTGCTGTTTTTCGCCATAGGCGAAAATGACGGTGTTTAGCCGACAAAGCAAACTTGACGCACACCCCAAAGGGGTTGCAGACTCCCTACGAAACGATAAGATTTAAAATTTAGCCAAATTTAAAGAAAATAATATATAATAAAAAAACGCAACTCGGCGGTATGGCACGGGTGTTTATAGCAGATTTCACCATCGTGTGATACACAGAAGGTTAAAATATGCGACACCCGAAGCCCCGTGGCAGGCACTGCCTGCGGTCCGCCGTGTTGCCACATTAGAAGAAAATATCCCATTTAGCAAAATAATATTTAGGAAGCAAGAAACTTTTTTCAGCAAGTTTCTTGGGGAGCGCGAGGGGGCTTCTTTTTAAAGAAGCCCCTTCGCATATTTCCTTCTCCTAACACCAACTAACTTATAATACAACCAAAAGGCACATAGGACTGCGAGGACGCCGAAGGCGGCGCCGCTTGTGTCGATGAGAACATCACGGAAGGAAGGACCTCTGCCCTCGGTCATCATCTGAACACCGAACTCATCAAAAAGAGCCACGGCTGCGGATACGGGGACAGCCAAAGAGAGCCAAAGGAATTTTCTTTTTTGGTTCATTTTCTCGAAAAACTCCGAGAATGAGAGGATATCGGCGCAAACGAGAACAGCGAGAATCATATACTCGCAGAAATGCGCCGCCTTTCTCAAAAAGCGCTCGGACAGTGTGATATTTAATCCTAGGTTATCAAAAAAGTTATTGAGGGCATCGCAGACGGATTTGCTCAAGGAGCCCGACTCTGCGCCTGTTTGGGAAGAATTTGAAAGGATAAAGGCTATCCAGAGAACGACAGCTATTGTCGATATTGCCGCAAATATGTATTTTTTCATAAGGCTTCCTCACTCCGACATAAAATTATTTTCAAAAAAAGCGAATACTATATTGAAAATATCATAAAAATGTGTTATACTTGTTAAGGTTATTTTAATATTAAAAAAACTTTTGCCTGCATAGTTAAATGGATATAATAAACCCCTGCTAAGGGTTAGTTATGGGTTCGATTCCCGTTGCGGGTGCCAAGAATAAGAGGGGGCTCTACAATAGCCCCTTCTTATTCTTTACTCCCTCCACCGAATCGAACCCCTTGAATTTGCGACAGCGGAGCAAATTCAACGTTTGCGCAAGGCGCTTTTTTGACTATAACTGCATTTTGGCGCAAACAGTGATTCCTGTTGCGGGTGCCACAAGCAGTCTATAAGCATATTTGTAGACTGCTTTTTGTAAAATGATGGCAGATACTACCGAAAGGCTCCCTTTACACAAGGGAGGCTGTTATAGTGCGCCGCTAAACTAATAATCGCAAGGCGGGTATCCCAGTTTGCGAAATTCTCGGGGGGACAAATTGCCTTGGTGACGGCAATTTGTCCCCTACGCTTATCCTGTTCCCTGAAATTGCATTTTTAGAAATGTTATAGCTTAAATTTGTGTATTCCGATTGACTTTTTTACTTGATTGTGT
>JAZSBF010000036.1:0-18346 GCA_045602205.1 Eubacteriales bacterium | reverse complement strand
GATTTTGAGTTATGACTTTATTTGGCGGTGTTATTTCTATAAGTAATCTTTCAACCTTATTGGTTGTTGTATTTGGCGTTTTGATGCTTGGATACGCGCTCGGAAGAATTACCATAAAGGGTGTTTCTCTTGGCGACGCTGGCGTTTTCATAGTTGCGCTTCTCTTCGGTGCCCTCTTCTTCCATGTTAACGAATTCGGCGCACTTGTATTCAGCGCTTCGTCAAAGCCGTATGATTTCAATTCGGGACTTTCGCTTATCGAAAGCCTTGGACTTATCCTTTTCGTTACATCTGTTGGATTTATCGCAGGACCTAAGTTCTTCGGTAATTTCAAGAGAAACTTCAAGTCTTACGTTCTTCTCGGACTTATTATAATTCTTGCGGGCGGACTTGCGGCTGCAGGATGTATCGGTCTTGGAGAGCTTATAGGCTACGGTTCAACTATTGAGACTCAGGACGGCTTCGTTGCGATGATCGTTGGTCTCCTTTCGGGTTCTCTTACCTCTACCCCCGCGTTCTCTGCGGCAAAGGCTACGGTAGCGGAGCAGTATCAGTCCCTTGTTTCTGTTGGACACGGTATAGCTTACATATTCGGCGTTATCGGCGTTGTTCTTTTCGTGCAGATAATTCCCAAGCTTTCAAAGGCTAATATGGATGAAGAGAGAGCAAAGCTTGTAGTTAAGGCAGATGAGGCAAAGAAGGAATATAAGGGAAAGCTTTTCCACATTGACCATATGGGAATTGCGGCATTCTCGTTGGCTGCTGTACTTGGAACTTTTATCGGTCAGATAAAGATCCCGCTTTCAGGCGAAGGTCTCAGCGGAACATGCTTCTCGCTCACTACAACGGGCGGTTGCTTGCTTGTGAGCCTTGTTCTCGGTCACTTCTCTCGTATAGGCGCTGTAAGCATTATGCCTTCCGCATCAACGCTTAAGCTTTTTAGAGAGCTTGGACTTGTACTCTTCCTTGTTGGCGCTGGTATTCCCGGCGGCGCAGAGTTTGTTGAAAACTTTGACCCGATGTATTTCGTATACGGAATAATTATGACTCTTGTTCCGCTTATAATCGGATACATCTTTGCAAAGTACGTTCTCAAGCTCAGTCTTCTCAACAACCTTGGTTCTATCACAGGCGGTATGACATCTACTCCCGCCCTTGGAACACTTATCGGTGTTTCTGGAACAGAGGACGTTGCGTCGGCTTATGCGGCTACATATCCGATAGCGCTTATAGCTGTCGTACTTGTATCGCAGTTCTTAATAATTCTGTTCTAATTTTAAAATTTTTAAGGGTTGCTTCGCTGAATAAGTGAAGCAACCCTTTTTTATATTCTCTATTTATAATTTTTTATATTGCGGTAAATACTAAAATAAAAAAGGAGATTTTTTATGATAGAACATGATACAATAAGATTGCTTCGCGAGTGCGACGCGGGTGTGAAGATGGGAACAAGCTCGATAGATGAGGTGCTTGAGTACGTAAGCTCGAGCGAGCTCAAGAATCTTCTGAGTGTTTGCAAGGACGAGCACGATAAGCTTAAGCGAGAGATAGAGGAGCTTTTGAAGAAGTATAAGGACGACGGAAAAGAGCCCAATCCCATTGCCAAGGGAATGTCTTGGATGAAGACGAATATGAAGCTTGTTATGAAAGAATCCGATCACACGATAGCCGACCTTATAACCGATGGCTGTAATATGGGGGTTAAGTCGCTTAATAAATATCTTAATCAGTATAAGGCGGCAGACGAGGTATCTAAGGATATAACCAAAAGACTTATAAATCTTGAAGAAAAGCTTGCGATAGATATACGCAAATTCCTTTAAAGCTGACTATCCCAAAACAAGTAGGAAATCACCTTTCAAGGTGATTTCCTACTTGTTTTTTTTATGTAGGCGTGTTATAATTTATAGGAAAGATAGTAGGAAGGGCGTAGTATGGAAAATTATAAAATTATTGCGTGCGACCTTGACGGTACGCTGTTGAATAATAATTCGCAAATAAGCAGGCAAAATATTGCGGCGATAAACGAGCTTGACAAGATGGGAGTTTTGTTTGTGCCTTGCTCGGGACGCTCTATCTCCGAAATTCCTCAAAATATAAGAGAGCTTCCCTCTGTACGATACATAATACACTCAAACGGTGCATCGGTGTTTGAAAAATCGTCGGGGCGGCAGATATCAAATTCAATTCCTACCGGATTGAACGCCGAAATATTTGATCTTTTCAATTCCTGCGAAGCGCATATCTGCTTTCGCAGCAACGGCAGGAGCTTTGTTGACGCGAATTTTCAGAAGAATGAGGATTATGACTATTATAACGTGTGCAACGAGCATCGGGTGGTGGTAAGAAATTTTGCTACCTACGTGGACGATCTGCGCGCTGCGCTTTGCTCCGCTGACAATATCGAGGTCTTTTCTATCTTTTTCAAGAGCTATGAGGAAAAGCAGAGATGCAAAAAGTATCTGTCTCGCTATAAAGAATTGAGGTCGGTCGAGGTGAGCCGCCACAATCTTGAAATAGTCAGTGTTGACGCGGGAAAGGGAAATGCTCTTTATAAACTTGCGGATATACTTGGCGTGCCTTATTCGCAGACTATGAGTATCGGAGACGGAGATAACGACAGGACTGTCACACAAGCGGCGGGACTTGGTCTTGCTGTGTCGAACGCCTGCGAGTCGCTAAAAGCGATCGCGGATGAAATAATCTGCTCTAACGAAGAACATGTCGTTGAATACGTTCTGAAAAAATATTTTTGATAGGAGAATAATATGGAGCTTACACCTTTTGCACAGTGGCTTAATACAGCATTTGCCGATTTTGACAGAGCGATTCTGTCATTTTATCACGGTCTTGCCGAGAGTGCGGGTGGATTTTTTACACCTATAAGCATATTTTTTGCGCGCATAGGCGATCTTGGAATTTTTTGCTTTGCCTTGGCGATCCTTCTTATGTTTTTTAAGAAAACGAGGAAAACAGGATTTGCAATCGTATTTTCAGTACTTATAGGCTCGCTGTTTACAAACGTTACGATAAAAGAGCTTGTGGCACGTCCGCGACCCTTTGCGATGGAATATAAGGAGTGGTGGGAATTTATAGGCTCTCCGAAACAGGGAGAATATTCTTTTCCCTCAGGACACGTTACGTCCGCAATGGCGGGAATGACGGCGGTATGTCTTACACAGAGTAAAAAATGGATAGCTCCCGCGCTTTCCTACGCCATAATTATGGGTGCTACGAGAAATTATCTTATGGTGCATTATCCCAGCGACGTTATCGGCGGACTTATTGTCGGCGCTGTGGCAGGTATCCTCGCCGTGCTTTTGGCAAACCTCATATTTAAGGCGCTTGAGAAAAACAATCAAAACAAAGTGTGTAATTTCCTTCTCGAAGCAGACGTGAGAAATATTCGCAAAAAGAGTGTATGAAAATTAAATAATAAAAGCACGAGGAAAAATTCCTCGTGCTTTTTAGATTTTATTAGTGTTCAATTGTACTATTGTCGTCTGATTTTCCTTCGGGACCGATATCGTCTGAAGATTCATTATCTTCATTGGATATCTCTTCCTCGGATTTTTCTTCGGCTTCTTTTTTCTCAAGCTCGATGCGACGTCTGCGCTCGTCGTTTTCTTCACGGCTCTTGCGCTTCTTTGCCTCTGTCATTTCCTCAAGCTCCTCAAATGTGGGGTTGCCCTCCATTGCTGCCTTGAACTGCTCTCCGTCCATTACCTCGTTTTTGATAAGGAATTCGGATATGAAGTGAAGCTTGTCGATGTTGTCAGTAAGGATCTTCTTTGCTCTTATATAAGCCTCGGAGATTATATCGTGTATCTCGCGGTCTATCTTAGCCGCAACCTCCTCGGAATAATCCTGAGAGCTTGAGAAATCACGTCCGAGGAATACCTCGCTGTGTCCCGATCCAAAGCGTCTCGGACCGAGAAGCTCGCTCATACCGAGCTGAGTTACCATCTTTTTGGCAATATCGGTCGCGCGCTGGATATCGTTAGAAGCTCCGCCCGAGATGTCGCCAAAAATAATCTCCTCTGCGGCGCGTCCGCCGAGCAGCATAACGATCTTTTCCTTAAGCTCCTCCTTGTAAACGCTGAATTTATCTTCAACGGGGGGATTGAGTGTATATCCGAGAGCGTTGCCGCTGGGGATAATAGATATCTGTTGAACGGGGTCCATATAGGGAAGGAGATGCGCTGTGATTGCGTGGCCTGCTTCGTGGTAAGCGGTATTTTTCTTTTCCCTCTCCTTCATAGTTCTGGATTTCTTCTTAGGTCCTGCGATAACCTTGATAAAGGCATCGTCAAGATCGTCCATACCTATAAGTGTTTTGCCGCGTCTTGAAGCAAGAAGCGCCGCTTCGTTGAGAAGGTTTGCAAGGTCAGCGCCTGTAAATCCCGCGGTGGTCTTTGCTATTTTAGAGAGGTCAACGCCTTCCTCAAGGGGTTTGTTCTTTGCGTGCACCTTGAGTATCTCCTCGCGTCCCTTGATGTCTGGGTAGTTGACCGTTATCTGACGGTCAAAGCGTCCCGGACGGAGAAGTGCGGGATCAAGTATATCGGGACGGTTAGTTGCCGCGATAACTATAATTCCCTCGTGCGAGCCAAATCCGTCCATTTCAACAAGAAGCTGGTTGAGCGTCTGCTCACGTTCGTCGTGCCCGCCGCCAAGACCTGCGCCTCTGTGACGTCCGACTGCATCTATTTCGTCTATAAAGATTATTGATGCGGGAGCTTTGCGGGCATTCTCAAAGAGGTCTCTTACGCGCGAAGCGCCTACACCGACGTACATTTCAACAAAATCAGAGCCTGAGATAGAGAAGAAGGGGACTCCCGCTTCACCCGCTACTGCCTTAGCCAAGAGCGTTTTACCTGTACCGGGAGGGCCCATAAGGAGCACACCGTGAGGTATCTTTGCGCCAAGCTTTGCGAATTTTGCGGGGTCTTTGAGGAATTCAACGATTTCCTCAAGCTCCTCTTTTTCTTCGTCAGCGCCTGCAACGTCCTTAAAAAGAACCTTGTTCTTATCGTCCTGAGGTATCTTTACTCTTGCCTTGCCAAAGGAATTTATTTTTCCGGGGCCTGCTCCGCTTCCTCCTGCCTTCTTTGAGAAGACTACCCAAAGAACTATTATAAGAATGATAACTATGAGGTAAGGAAGAAATCCTACCCACCACGGAATAGAGGTCTGCGGTTCAAATTCAAAGTTTGTTGTGAGGTTTGCATTTTTGTCAGGACCGCTGTAATACCGCGCACACTCCTCACGGAAGCTTTCGAGATCGCGTATCTGATAACCTATCGTTTTTGTATCGTTGGTTATCTTTCCTGCCTCGTCAAAGTTCAGATTTCCGTCAGAGTCAAGCACGTACACGGTCATAACGAGGTAATCGGTTTTATCTACCGTGAATTCTTTTACGGCGTCTTTTTCAAAATATTCAATAACGTCACCGTATCGTACAGGTTCAGGCTCATCCTTGTTCAGCACAAACGCAATGACAGCGAATATGATAACTATCATAAGCGCATAGGTGAGCAACACCTTCAGATTGTTTTTTTTCATTTGCTAATTGCCTTTCTTAGAATATTATCGTATTATCAGCCGCCGTAAACACTGGGGCTCAGCACTCCTACGAAGGGGAGATTGCGGTATTTTTCATTGAAATCAAGACCGTAGCCCACAACAAATTCGTCGGGTATCTCAGCACCGATATAATCGGGGGTAAAATCTACCTTGCGACGCGAGGGTTTGTCAAGAAGAGTACAGGTCTTTACGCTGTTAGCGCCTCTTTCAGAAAGATATTTAACGAGATGCGAAAGGGTGTTCCCGCTATCTATTATATCTTCCACTATAATGAAATCGACGTCTTCCATATCCTCTCTCTTGATATCGAGATGGATGTTTATAATTCCCGATGAAGTCGAACGAGCTCCGTATGAGGACACCTTCATAAATTCGACCTCAAGGGGAATATGTATCTTTTTCATAAGGTCGGAGCAGAACATGAGCGAGCCCTTTAGAATACAAATGAGGACAAGCTTTTTCGATGAGTTTTTATACTCCTCTGTTATTTCCGATGCGATCTTGGTAGTAATTTTGTCTATCTGTTCTTCCGAAACGAGAACTCTTTCAATATCCTTTAACATAGCGTTTACCTCGTGGATTAAATAAAATTGGTATCTATGCGTATTATTTTTTGAGTATTCTTTGTTGGTCTGTAAGCGTCGCTGACGCCTATGAAGGGAACGGCAACGATGCCGCTATCGTCGCAGATAACGGGGAGTCTTGCGCGTATTTCCAAAGGCACTTTATTGTCACACAGAAGCTTTTTGATACTCTTTCCCATAGAATTTAGTCTTATCTTTTCACCGCTGCGGCGTTCTCTTGCGTACAGAGCACCTATTATTTTAGCAGAATCAATTGACAAGTTGATTGATTTTTTGTAAATATTTATATTGTTTTCCGTATATTCTAACACGATATCAGTGTTTATCTGTGGGATATGGTTAGATCCCTCTTTAAGCTCGACAGAGAAGGACTCGTATGAAGTCTTTTTTTCTTTGCCGTTCGATATAACGAAGCCGAGTCTTGAATTTTCAATAACGGCTTTTATATTCATTGGGAGATCAATAGAGGAGTGCGGAACATTCTTTTCGGCAAGTTCAAACAAAGCCTTTATATGAGTGTATTCAAGAGACGCACCGTGCGATATTTCGGTATATAGAGACATTAGCGCGCGGGATGCGATAGAATACGGAGAGCCGCAAAGCTTTTCGGTTTCTATAAACGAGCCGTCTCGGGTTTCCTCAAGAAACCAGGCAGCCATACTTTCAAGGCAGAGAGAGTCCTCGCGAAGCGTAGCCGAAAGTCTTGCCGCGGCACGTTCAGCACCCGGACAGATGCTTTTAAGCTCGGGGATCACGAAACTTCTTATTCTGTTTCTCGTGTATTCGGTATCGGTGTTCGTGCTGTCTGTGACATATTCAATATTATTATCGAAACAATATTTATTTATGTCATCCTTGCTCATTTCCAAAATTGGACGTATTATCATACCGCCTTCAAAGTCTCGTGTTCGCGGTATTCCCGAGACGCCTGAAAGTCCGCTTCCTCTTGAGATATTAAATAGAATAGTCTCAAAATTATCGTCGGCATTATGAGCGACACAAAGGAGAGGAATATCGTTTTCAGTCATGATCTTTGAAAAATACTCGTATCTTACGTCTCTTGCCGCAGTTTCAATGCTTTTTCCGCTTTGTCTTGCGATCTCGGGCACGTCAGCTCTAAGAATAAATATGTCTATATCGTATCTCTCGGCGGCTTTTCGGCAAAATTCCTCGTCTCTGTCGGCTTCCTTGCCTCGTATGCCATGATTGACATGAGCCGCATACACCTTGGCTTGATTCTTATCGGCGTAGCGAACTATCATATCGAGAAGCGCTCCCGAATCCGAGCCACCCGAATAGGCGACGAGAATGGGCGTGCTTTTGGGAAGTCCCGACAAAATATGCGGAGGAGTAAAAGCGTTTGGCAAAGCGAACGCTGTATTTTTTGAATCCATTTCAAACAGACCTTTCAAATCATTCTTGCACGTCGTTTGCAAGAGTTCTGAATTTAGTAAATCTTCCTATCCAACCCATCTTGACGTTTCCCGTAGATCCGTGACGGTTTTTTGCAATGATGATCTCTGCGATGTTGCCCTCATCTTGATTTCCTTCGGTTTTATAGTATTCATCTCTGTAAAGGAAAATTACGGTATCGGCATCCTGCTCGATAGCACCCGAGTCACGAAGGTCGGAAAGCATAGGACGCTTATCGGTTCTCGATTCAGGTCCTCGGGAGAGCTGAGCGCAGCATATTACGGGAACGTTGAGCTCCTTTGCCATTATCTTAAGAGCTCTTGAGATATCCGCTACCTCTTGTACTCGGTTGTCGGTTCGTCTGTCACTTTGCATAAGCTGGAGATAGTCGATCACGACAAGCCCGAGGTTTTGAATACGTCTGAGCTTTGATTTCATCGCGGTGACGGAAATTCCCGAGGTGTCGTCTATGAGGATATCACAGTCTGCAAGCTTGGTTGCGGCGTCGGCTATATCCTTCCACTGTTTAGCGTCAAGCTTTCCTGTTCTAAGCGCATAGCTATCGATCATCGCTTCGCTTGATATGACACGCGATACAAGCTGTTCGGCAGACATTTCGAGCGAGAAGATACATACCTTTTTCTTTGTCTGCAAAGCCACATTTGTCGCTATGTTGAGTGCAAAAGAGGTCTTTCCCATACCCGGACGAGCGCCGACGAGAATGAGATCAGAGTTTCCCATGCCCGCAAGGACAGTATCAAGACCCGAAAATCCTGTTTTCGTCCCTTGCGCAGCTTCTCCTTCTGTTTCCATAGCGTGAAGATTTTTATATACCTCGCCTATTACCTCGCGTATGTGGCGGAAATTTTTTGTGTCGCGTCCTTGAGCGATGTCAAAGATACGGCTTTCTGCGTATTCTATTACTCCGTACGCCTCGCCTTCCTCGGTGTAGGCAGTATCGGTTATATCGGAGCACACCTCAATTATCTGTCTGAGCAGGCTCTTTTGCTTTACTATCGCGGCGTAATCCTTGACGTTAAGAGCATTAGGCACAGTCTGGCAGAGAGTCTTTATATAATCCTGTCCGCCCGATTTGCTGTAAATGCCCTTAGTTACGAGCATATCGATAAGAGTTACGGTATCTATCTCTTTGTTAGCAAGGAAAAGCTCGTGCATAGCGGTGAATATCTGCTCGTGCTCGGTAAGATAAAAATCTGTTGCCGATACTGTATCGGCAATATCGTTGAGAGCATCGGGGTCAACGAGAATAGCTCCTAAGAGCGATTGCTCGGCGATGAGCGAGAAGGGAAGTTTTTTGTTTATTTGGTCTTCCATTTTATAATATCCGCCTTTATAAGTTTTAAAATTCTGTTGTTTTTTATTGAAAAAGGAAATTACTGTTTGCTTACGACCTCAACGGTAATTTTGCCAACTATTCCCGCAAAGAGATGAGCCTCTGCTGAAAATCTGCCAAAGGACTTTATCGGGATCGCGAGAGAAATTTTTTTCTTGTCTATCGATATTCCGTGCTTCTTCGCGAGCTCCTCGGAAATATCCTTTGACGTTACCGAGCCGTAAAGCTTTTTATCAGGTCCTGCGGCATACTCGAATTTGAGAACTATGTCCTCAAGCTTCTTTGAGATTTCAAGAGCGTTCTGCTTTTCGGTGTCTATTTTATGCTGTTTGGACGCCTCTTTATTTTTCATTTCATTTATTGACTTTGCGTCGGCGGGGATAGCGAGCTTTTTGGGGAGAAGGAAGTTTCTTGCATATCCGTCAGAAACCTCTATCATCTGGTCCTTTTTTCCCTGTCCTTTTACGTCTGCTGTTAAAATAACCTTCATTTGTTGTTACCTCCGTAGGTGAAATGTTTTATTTATTGTTATTGTTTTAGGCTTTTTTGTTCGTTATCGAGGTGCTCATCTATCGCCTCTATAAGCAATGCCCTTGCTTCTTCCAGCGATTTATCGGCTATTGCCGCTCCCGCTGAATCAAAATGTCCGCCTCCGCCTATCTTTTCAAGTATAAGCTGAACGTTTATAGAGCCGTTTGAACGAGCCGAGATGTGAATGATATTTTCTATCTTTACAAGCGCGAATGCGGCATTTATCTTTCTTACCGTAAGCAAGGTATCCGCGGCTTTGGCGGCGGCTATGCGGTCGTTCGGGGAGTTCGTTCCGTTACTGAGTGTTATTGCAAGCTGATCACGGTACATTTCAACTCCCGCTCCGAAAAGCGCCTGAGCGCGATAATCCTCAAAGGCCTCGTTAAAGAAGGTCCTTGCGTTTTCTGTGCTAGCCCCCGCTGCTCTGAGGTAGAGAGCGGCTGAAAATGTTCTTGTTCCAACGGATCTTGTGAAGTTCTTTGTATCGACCATTATTCCCGAAAGCATAATGGTAGCTTCTTCTTTCTTAAGAGTTCCGTCGGGAATACTCTGTTCAAGTATTTCGGATACGAGCTCGCAAGCAGACGATGCAGTAGCATCGATATATGAGAGGGCAGGCTCGTTTTTAAATTCCTCTTTTTTGATGTGGTGGTCTATGACTACGGTTTTGAGAGATTTTTCCGCCATCTCGGGAGCTTCAAGAATAGAGAAATTGTTGGCATCGACGATAACGAGCAGAGTGCCGTAAGAGGACTCGTCGAGTCCGTCAACTCCGTCAACGAAGATGTTCTTGTATTCCTCAAGCTCGAGCAATTTCTCGGTACAAGCGGCAAAGTTGGGATTGTCTCTGTCGGTGACGATCTTTACGTCTATTCCAAGATACATAGCAAGACTTGCAATACCCACGCAAGCTCCGATAGAGTCAAAGTCGGGATTTCTGTGTCCCATAACTATGACGTTAGAGGAATTGGAAATTTCGGAATAAAGCTTATTGGCAATAACTCTCGAATGAACTCGGGTACGCTTCTGTTGGCTCTTTGTAAGTCCGCCAAAATAATTTATACCCTTTTCATTTTTTACTACCACCTGGTCTCCGCCTCGCTGAAGCGCAAGGTCAAGAGAAGAAAGCGCATCGTGCTCTCTTTCCTCAAGCGTGTTGCCTGTTATGGCTACACCCATAGAGACGGTAAGCGGAATAGTGTCGTCGCCAAGACGTACCTGCCGTACCTCGTCAAGCACGCTGAATTTGTTCTTTATACATAGGTTTAAATGCTTGCGATCAAAGATCATCATATATTTATGACGGTCATATTCACGTATAACTCCGTTCATAGCGGCGGCGAAATTTTTTAATATCGACTCCACTTGATTTTCCTCGGCACGATAGCCTCCCTTTACGTACTGAGCTATCTCGTCAAGATTGTCTATTACGATGTATGCTATCGCCGACGTCTCTGAATAGTAACGGTCGGTTATAGAGGTAAGCTCTGTGATGTCACCGAAGAGTATCATATAATAGATGTGTCCGCTTGAACGGATGGGGTGACAGTCAAGAGAATATTTCCTTTGCGCTATCGAAACCGTGAAGGCTTTCTGCTGTGTAGCAGGGCGCGAGACTTCATCTCCGTCTTCATTATTTGCGGAGGAGAGTGCGACAGGATTGTTTTCTTTTTCCTCGGTAGAGGATATAAGTGCTTTAAGGTCTAAGGTGCACAGCTCGGAGAGCTCAGCATTGAAATAGGATTCTCTGTCTCCCGTTAACTCTCTGAACGCGCGGTTGGCGGTTATAACCTTTCCGTCATCGGTGACGATAACATAGGGGATATCCACGCTGTCGCGGAAGGCACTGATGACGCCGCTGTTGTGTTCATCGGCGGCAAGCTTTTCATATTTTAATTTCGATATACGTCTGCGTCCGAATATAAAGATAGTCAAGGCGAGAACGATGTATACCGAGAGCAGTATCAAGCCTATTTTTGCGGGAGATATTGCGCTGTACGAGCATATCAGTATATGGATAGCCATAAAGAGCACTGCGAGAACTATATAAAGTCCCGAGGGAAGCTCGTCCATATATGATTTAAAGTCTAACTTCTTTTTTAACATAATGATCGCCTTTCTTTTTTTAAATTTGAGAAAGCTTTATTTTTTACGGTTAGCGCGATATTTTGAGATGTTGTTAAGGATTATCAGAACAGCCCCTGCGAATGAAGCGAGAGGGATCATCAGGGCGGGTATATAGAATATCATCATAATTGAGACGAGATAAAGGAGCGCGCCGAAGCAAGAGCTGTTTTTGAGGAAGATAAATCCTCTGAATGCGGAGAAAGCAGAGAACAAGAGACCTGGCATAAGTATGATGGCGATGTTTTCTGCGGTTACAGACCAGACCGATATGCCTGAAGCTGAGAGTATAAGCATTGCAACGAAGCTTACGGTAAATACGATAGCTGAGATGAGACTCATCTCAAAGACAAGCATTTTTGATATTTTTTCTTTATCTCTCTCTCCTACTATGAGTATAGAGGTCAGCATAGATTGGAGTGAAAACGCGATAACGTTTGCTATGAGCACTATGAGCGCGGGCAAAAGATTGAAGACCGCATTTACGGCATAGGTAGAGGTCTCGAGCGCATCTGTCATACTCATTGAAACGCCAAGCTCGTTCATTCCGCTGTAAAGCTTATAAAGTGTGTCAGCCAAAAGATTGGTGGTGTTTGATTTCAAAGACTCCACAAGAGAATTCAGAATAGAGAGGTCTGTTCCGTATCTCAAAAAGAAGTATACTGCCGCGGGAATGATGGCGGTAAGTATTATTGCCGCCGATGTGCGACAAATGGTGGAGACTCTGTCAAGACCTTTTGCAAACGCATATCCGAGCACAAGTGCCGCGGGGATATGAGCGAGTGCTACAAGAGCAAGAAGAAAGCTTCCGAGAATTGCGGACGCCGCAAGATAAGCGACGAGCGCAGGTGCTATCGCGAACAGCTTAAGCTGAATTTTTTCTGCTTTTACAAGGCTGAAAGAAAGCGCGCATACAGATCCGACAAATGAAGCGACAAGACCGCAAAGAACAGGTCCTACAAATGTGAAAGCAAACACGAGTATCAGCGCGTATGAAACTGCGGTTCTGGTAGATCTTGAGAGCTTTGCAAATATGATTATGCTTGCCACAGCGGCGGCGATAGATATGACCTGAAGCGGAGTCGAGGAAATATCAAAGAAAAGAGCTATCGGCGTGTAAAATGCGATAAGCAAATATAAAATGTGAGATATTATTATATCCGAAGCCTTGATAGGCTTTATTTCAAAAGGAATTTTTTGAGCAAAATTATTATTTGAATTCACGGGTTTACCTCATTGAGTACATAATTATCCTATTTTAATAGTATATCATAAATCTTTGCGTTTGTAAACAGGGAAGAACAAAAAGAATTTAAATTATTATGGAGAAAAATTTTAAAAAACTATTGCAATTGGGAAAAATATGTGATATACTATTCACAGTAGATTATGGGAGTGGGTTTGAAAAGACCCACTCTTAATTGTTGATTAGGGGATATTTTCCCAAAATACTGTTGAAAGGCGGAAAAGATATGGCTAAAAATCCAAGCATATCCGAAAAAGTCTCGCTTATAGCAGAACCTCTTGCGGACTCCCTCGGGTTCTTTTTGTGGGACGTGGAATACGTTAAGGAGGGCGGCCGCAGAGTGCTTCGCATAACGATAGATTCTGAGGAAGGAATAACTATCGACGATTGCGAAAAGATGCACAGAGCGCTTGATCCTTTGCTCGATGAGGCAGATCCGATAGAGGAAGCATATTATCTTGAGGTGAGCTCCCCCGGAATTGAGAGAGAGCTTAAGTGTGATATGCATATAGATGCGTGCGAGGGTTGGGACGTCGAAGTCAAGCTTTATGCGCCCCTCGACGGAGCGAAGACCTTTAAGGGAAAGCTTTTGCCGCTTGGAGACGGTGGCGAGGTAAGAATAGAGAGTCTTGGAAGGATTTTGGAATTTCCCAGAGCTTCGGTAGCGAAATTGCAGACCTATTATCAGTTTTAAAAATAAATCAACCCACACCCGTTGTATCTTGACGGGTAACAAAAGAAAGGAATAAGAATTAAAATGAATAAGGAATTTTTTATTGCTCTTGACCTTTTGGAAAAGGAAAAAGGAATACCGAAAGAGTATATGATCGAGAAGATCGAGGCGGCTCTTCTTTCTGCGGTGAAAAAAGAGTACGGAAGCAGCGCTCTTATGCGTGTCGCAATAGACCCCGCAAAAGAGGATATCAAGGTCTATCAGCAGAGAGAGGTAGTTGAGGAGGTAACAAATCCTCAGTGCCAGATATCTCTTGAGGAGGCTAAGGCTCTCAGCAGAAGAAACACACTCGGAAAAATGGTTGAGAACGAAGTAAAGCCCAAGAACTTCCGCAGACTCAGCGCGGCAGCTGCCAAGTCGGTCATAATTCAGGGTATCCGTGAGGGTGAACGCAAGGCTATGCAGGATGCTTATGAGAGCAAACGTGAGGAGATAATCACGGCGAGCGTAAGCAAGATAGATCCCGTAAACGGAAATGTAGTGCTTGAGACAGGAACAAGCCACGCAGTGCTTATGAAGAATGAGCAGATCCCCGGAGAGAGCTTTACTGTCGGCGAGAGAATAAAGGTATTCGTTATGGAAGTAAACAGAGAGCTCAGAGGACCGCTTGTAACTCTTTCGAGAGTTCACCCCGGACTTGTACGCCGTATGTTCGAGCTTGAGATACCCGAGATACAGGACGGAGTTGTTTTGGTAAAGGGCGTTTCGAGAGAGGCGGGCTCGAGAACCAAGATAGCGGTATATTCCAGAGACGAGGACGTTGACGCTGTCGGCGCTTGTATCGGTAACCACGGAATGAGAATTTCGGGTATAGTCGACGAGCTTCGCGGTGAGAAGATAGACATAGTTAAGTACAGCGAAGTACCCGAGGAATACGTTGCGGCGGCTCTCGCTCCCGCAACAGTTCGCTTTGTTGAGATGACGGGAGAGCGCTCCTGCAAGGTAATAGTTGATGCTGATCAGCTTTCGCTTGCTATCGGTAAGGAAGGTCAGAACGCAAGACTTGCGGCAAGACTGACGGGAATGAAGATAGATATCAAATCGGAATAATTTCAATTTTTACTTAAATACGGTCAGAAAGGAAAGGCGCTATGGAACAGAAAAAGAGAAAATTGCCCGAGAGGCAGTGCTTGGGCTGTAATCAACACAAGCCTAAAACAGAGCTTTTGAGAGTGGTAAGATCTCCCGAAGGCGAGATATCTCTTGACTTTACAGGAAAGAAATCCGGTAGAGGCGCATATATTTGCAGGTCGCTTAAATGTCTGCAAAAGGCGAGAAAATCGCACAGAATAGACAGAAGTCTCGATTGCACTGTTCCCGATGACGTATACGACAGAATGGAGACAGAGCTTTTTGAAAATGAGTGAAACGGTTATCAAAGACGAAAAAAAGCTTCTTTCGGCGCTCGGTTTTTGCGCGAGGGCAAGAAAGATAGTGGTGGGCGTTCCGATGATATGCGATGCACTCAGGGGGGGCGGAAAAAACTCTCCCAAGGTGGTTTTTGAAGCATCGGACACCTCCGATAATACACACAAAAAAATATCCGATAAATGTGAATATTACAGGGTAAGGCTTGTAAGACTCAATGCCGACGGCGAAACGCTTGCCAAGGCGATAGGAAAAAGCTCTTTTCTGGCTGCTGTCGCAGTAACAGACACCCAGCTCTCAAATTTGACAGAGCAATATATCCAATAATGAGATTCGTTTCGATATGAAAGGAGACGCTATAAATAATGGCAACTAATCCACAATTCAAAGTAAGTCAGCTTGCAAAAGATCTTAATGTTAAGAATAAAACTATAACCGATCTTCTCGCTAACAAGGGAATAGCTGTAAGGTCAACTCAGGCAACACTTGAGCCTCTGCAGTTTGATATCCTGTTTGAGACTCTTACAAGAGAGAATCAGATCGACAGTATAGCAAATTATATGGAGGGAAAGACCTATATACCCTCAAAAGCTCCCAAGACAGAGAAAGCAACGCCTAAGGAGGAAAAGGCTGAAGCTCCCAAGGAGGAAGCTCCCAAAACTGAAACACCTAAGGCGGCGGAAGCGCCTAAGGCAACAGTATCAAAAACCGAAGCTCCTAAGGCAGAAGCTCCTAAAGCTGAGCCTGTTAAGACCGAACCAAAAAAGGCAGAGGAGAAGCCTGCTGAGAGGTTTGAGAAAAAGCCTGCGGAAGCACCTAAGAAGGAAGGCATCAAAGAGCCTGCAAGAGCATTCGAGCCTCAGAGAAGGGAAGCTCCCAAATTTGAGCGCACAGCGCCTCAGACAAATCAAAGAGACGCAAGACCCGCATATAATCCTCAGCAGAGAGGGGCAGACCAGCGCCTTGCACGTTTTGCTGACGGAAAGGGTGCGCCTGCACAGGCAAGAGACGGACAGAGAGATTTCCGTCAAGCTCCCCGTCAGGATCAGAACAGAAATAACGACAGATTTGCAAATCCCTTTGCAAATTCTCAGCCCCGTCAGGATAAGCCTAAGAGCTTTGACCGTCAGGGCGGCGCTTCCTCACAGTTCAAGGATAAGGATTACGTAACGAAGCAGGGCGGCTTTAAGGAGACCTTTAAGGCTCAGCCTATCGTTCGTTCTCAGACGCCCAAAGACGGCGCGGCAGTTCAGCGCGGCGCAAAGCGAGTCGTTGATATGAGAGCAGGGTCGGTCGACCTCTCGAAATACGACGAGAAGCTTGATAATTTTATTCCCGATTCTGTCGTTGACGTCAGAGGCGGAAACCAGAAGCTCAAAAAGCAAGCGCCCGCAAACAACCGTATGGGCGCTATGGGCAACAATAAGAATAAATTCAATAAGGGTGCTAAAAAATCATCCGCTCCCGTTACAAAAGCGCCTACAAGCGTAACTCTTCCCGATGAGATAGTGGTAAGCGATCTTGCGTCTCGTCTCAAGGTAACTTCGGCAGAGATAGTTAAGCGTTTGATGCTTCTCGGAATGATGGTAACGGTAAACCAGACCGTTGACTATGATACCGCCGCTATCGTTGCGGACGAAATGGGTATTGCGACGACGAAGGAGGTAGTTGTTACTATCGAAGAAAAGCTCTTCGAGGACGAGGCAGATGATGAAAATAATCTCGTTGGCAGAGCTCCCGTCGTATGTGTAATGGGACACGTTGACCACGGCAAGACGTCTATTCTTGACGCTATCAGACATACGAGCGTAACCTCAGGCGAGGCGGGCGGAATTACACAGCATATCGGCGCTTACAGAGTTAAGGTGGGCGGAGAGGATATCACATTCCTTGATACTCCCGGACACGAGGCGTTCACCGCTATGAGAGCGAGAGGTGCACAGGCGACCGACATCGCAATACTTGTCGTTGCGGCTGACGACGGAATAATGCCGCAGACGATAGAAGCTATCAACCACGCGAAAGCGGCAGGAATAGATATAATCGTTGCTATAAACAAAATGGATAAGCCCACGGCAAATCCCGATGCTGTAAAGCAGGAGCTTACAAAATACGACCTTGTTCCCGAGGAATGGGGCGGAGACGTTATTTGCGTTCCCGTATCGGCTCTTACGGGGCAGGGTATCGACGATCTTCTTGAGAACGTTCTTCTCGTTGCCGAGGTCAAGGAGCTTAAGGCTAATCCGAACAGACACGCCAAGGGTATCGTTATCGAGGCTAAGCTCGACAAGGGAAGAGGTCCTGTTGCAACGGTTCTTGTCCAGAACGGAACTCTCCGCAACGGCGATATAGTTATCGCGGGAACAGCGGTAGGGCGTGTGAGAGCGATGACCGACCACAACGGAAAGATAGTTAAGGAGGCAGGTCCTTCTGTTCCTGTTGAGATAATCGGTCTTGCTGACGTTCCGCTTGCAGGTGATGAATTCAACGCTGTTGAAGATGAAAGAATGGCAAGAACTCTTGCTGACCAGAGAAAAGCGAAGGCAAAAGAGGAGACGTTTAAGGCAAATGCGAGAGCAAATCTTGACGATCTGTTTGCTCAGATCTCGGACGGTGTCAAGGAGCTTAATATTATAGTTAAGGCTGACGTCGGAGGATCTGCCGAGGCTGTTAAGCAGTCTCTTGAAAAGATATCCAACGAAGAGGTCAAGGTTCGAGTTATACACTCTGCCGTAGGCGGTATCCGTGAGGGAGACGTTATGCTTGCGTCTGCGTCAAACGCTATCATAGTTGGATTTAACGTTCGTCCCGACAAGGCGGCTATCGACAGTGCTGAAAGACAGAACGTTGATATACGTACGTACAGAATAATCTACGACTGTATCAACGAGATAACTGACGCTATGAAGGGTATGCTTGCTCCTCAGTTCAAGGAAAATCTTCTCGGACACGCAGAGGTCAGACAGACTATTCACGTTCCCAATGTTGGAACTATTGCAGGTTCTTACGTTCAGGATGGTAAGGTCATTCGTTCGGCTATGATAAGAGTCGTAAGAGACGGTATCGTTATATTCGAGGATAAAATATCCTCGCTCAAGAGATTTAAGGACGACGTGCGAGAGGTAGCTCAGGGCTACGAGTGCGGTATCGGACTTGATCGCTTCAACGACATTAAGGTTGGAGACGTACTTGAGGCATACGTTATGGAAGAGGTACAGAGATAGTTAGTTTGTGTTGGAAGAAAAAACAGGAATATGAGAGGGTACTTCTTTAAAAAGAAGCCCCCTCGCGCTCCCCAAGAAACTTCTTGAAAAAGTTTCTTGCTCTCTAAATGTTATATTGCTTAATGGGATATTTTTTATGAGGAAACAACCCGTCGGACACTTGCGTACCGACGGGTTGTGTTT
>JAZSBF010000035.1:0-5554 GCA_045602205.1 Eubacteriales bacterium | reverse complement strand
TAGGAGGACTTTTATGAAGAAAATTTTATGTTTGGCACTTGCTGTCATTATGTGTATGTTCGTTTTTGTAGGTTGTAAAAAAGAAGAGACTCTCGTTTGCGGAGTTACTATTATTCCCGGCCTCAACGAGAAGGATGCTGACGGCAATTGGATAGGCTTTGAGTCTGAATTTGCTATGGAAGTTGGTAAGATTCTGGATATGAAGGTTGAATTCCAGGAAATTGATTGGGCTCAGAAGTACAATGAGCTCAACTCCGGTGCTATTGACTGTGTATGGAACGGATTTACCGCTAACTCCACCGATAAGGATGCTTCCGGAAACGTTGTTGACAGAAGCACTCTCGTTGATTTCTCCTACGGTTATATGCTCAATCAGCAGTGTATCGTTGTTAAGAAGTCCAACGTTGCAAATTATCCCAACGAAGAAGCTCTCAAGGGCAAGAAGGTTTGTGTTGAAGGCGGAAGTGCCGGCGAAGCCTATGCAAAAACAGCTACAGATGCTGATAAGATAACATCTACTACCGCTCAAATGAACGCCTTCACAGAGGTTATGTCCGGCGCTGTTGATTTTGCTGTCGTTGATATTATTCTCGCCCAAAACGTTTGCGGCAAGGGTGACTATGCTGACCTCGCTATCGTTGAGGCTATCGAGCTTGAGTCCGAGATCTACGCCGTTGGTTTCAAGAAGGACAGCGAGCTCACAGCTAAGGTAAATGACGCTATCAAGCAGCTCGAAGAAAACGGAAAGCTTATGGAGCTTGCTAAGAAGTACGGATTTGAGAACGTTCTCAAGGTTACTGAGGAAATAAAGTAATCGTACATATAAAGGAATAATACAGTATGGTTTTTTGGGAAGTTACTAAAAGCTTGCTTTCAGGACTTGAACAAACCTGCCTGATATTTGCGCTAACACTCGTGTTAGCGCTTCCTTTAGGTTTGGTTATCTCTTTTGGTTCAATGTCTAAATTCAAGCCGCTTGCATATATAACGAAAACCTTCGTTTGGATAATACGCGGAGTTCCTTTGATGCTTCAGGTCATCATCGTCTTTTACGTTCCGGGATTTTTGCTGGGCTCTCCCCTGCTATCGCGCTTTGCCTCAGTCATTGCTGCGTTTGTTATCAATTACGCCTGCTATTTTTCCGAGATATACAGAGGCGGAATAGAAAGCATATCCAAGGCACAATATGAGGCAGGCGAGGTTCTCGGACTTACAAAGTCACAGATATTCTTTAAAATAGTTCTGCTTCAGGTTGTAAAAAGAATACTTGCCCCTATGTCAAACGAAGTAATAACTCTTGTAAAGGATACAGCGCTTGCTCGAGTTATAATGATAGTTGAGATAATTCAAGCGGCGCAAAATTTTGCCGGATACGGACTTATGTGGCCGCTTTTCTACACCGCGGTATTTTATCTGGCTTTCGTTGGAATCCTCACTCTTATTTTCGGATACTGCGAAAAGAAGCTTGATTATTTCAAAGCATAAGGAGGAGAGCTATGGCATTACTTGAAGTTTCAAATATCAAAAAAAGCTTTGGTAAGGTTGAGGTACTCAAAGGAATAGATTTTGCTCTTGAGAAAGGAAGCGCACTCTCGATCATAGGCTCTTCGGGAAGCGGAAAAACAACGCTTTTGCGTTGTCTCAACTTCCTCGAAACTCCCGATCAGGGAAAAATATGGGTAGATAACAACCTCATATTCGACGCTGATTCGCACAAAAAGCTCTCTGACACCGAAATACGAAAGAACCGCCTTCGCTTTGGACTTGTTTTTCAGTCCTTCAACCTTTTTCCGCAGTATAGCGTCTTTGGAAATCTGACTCTTGCTCCAAAGCTCAGACTTAAGGACGAAACACTTTCGGCTGAAGAAAAGAAGATAAGAATGGCACAGATAGACGAAAAGGCGTGGGCTTTGCTTGACCGAGTCGGTCTTAAAGAAAAGGCAAACAGCTATCCTTGTCAGCTCTCAGGAGGACAGCAGCAGCGTGTGGCTATTGCTCGCGCCCTTGCTCTCTCCCCCGATATTCTCTGCTTTGACGAGCCCACGAGTGCCCTAGACCCCGAGCTTACGGGAGAGGTCTTGCGGGTAATATGCGACCTTAAAGACACCGACACGACCATGATAGTCGTTACTCACGAAATGGAATTTGCTAAAAATGTTTCGGATAAAGTAATATTTATGGCAAACGGAGTGATCGAGGAGGAAGGAACACCCGAGCAGATATTCGACGCTCCCAGATCCCCAAAGACCCAATCATTCCTTAGAAACTCTCTTGAAAACTTTTAAATCAAGGGTGTGCTTTATTCAATACAAAAAACAAACCGCTTTACTATCAAAGGTAGTAAAGCGGTTTTTTATTATATTCATTGTTGAGCTTTGGCGCTCTGAGATAAATTATTATTCATCTTGTCTGAAGCACATAAATATTCCGCCAAGCACAAGAAGCACGATAACAGTCACTCCTAAAACGATGAACGAAGTATTCGTCGCGCTCACATCGGAATTTGAATTTTCATTGCGTATTCTCAAACGCTCCTCTGCAATAACCTCGCTGAGCTCGGCACTGTCATAGACCGTGCTGTGCCCCGCCATAGAAAGCAACGACAGAGTATAACCTTCGCTATCCTCACTCAAAGCTCTTATATCTATTTTTATATATTCGGCAAACGATACGTCACAGAAGCTTGAAATATCGAGAATGAGCTCACATCTTTCATACGCTCGGCATATTTTCGAAATCTCCGACACGGTGTCTCCCGATGCGTAAGAAAGCTTTATCTCGTACAAAGAGTCTTTGTCCCCGCTATCGTTAGCAATACTGAATGCAACCGAGATATATGGCGTAAAGCTAAGATTTTCGGGATATTCATACTTATAATAAAGCTCTGAATACTCATTCGGGGCTTTTCTTTCTCCGCTGAAATAAACGTTGAGCGATCGACCGTCCAAAACCTCGTTATAACCTATTTTTACAGAATTACAACCCAGTCCGCCAAACCATTCAAACGTATCCGTGCCATGTGAAAAATCGAAATATTCGTATTTTCCCTTGATATCCGTCGGCAAAGAATCTATTTTCTTAAGCAAAACAAAGCTACGACGCACAAAATTGCTTTGTTCTATACCTTCTATAACCGAATTCCAACTACTCGCTCCCAAAAGGGCAAGCGAGGGAGATGTGACCGAAAAGCTATCCTTGGTATCAATATATTTCATTACCTTCAACAGCTCCGGAAATTGCCAAAAATCAAGCTTGCTCTCTGCCTCCTCAAACGAGACCACAAACGATGTCAGCCTTTTGGTTGAATGCATTTTGTAATACGAATACGGATACGCTGCGCTGAGCACATTACCCGATATGTTTTCGGGAACATGCCAAACAAAAATAAAATTTTTCGGAGCATTCTCGTGTCTCAACGAAAGATTGTCAAGATAGCTTGAATATATACCTACGTTGTCGGAATTTATGACTGTGTCTCCACTCAAAGCAAAATTTTTATTTTCGATCGCCTCGTCACTTATACCGTACGGGACAGACTCCGATTCTATCAAAGCCGAGAATTGAAATTTATCGGCAAACGCGCCCTCCGTCATCTCGCAAAGCTTCTCAAGAAGCATAGAGGGCGAACAGCCTTCGCTTATCTCCTCGTTATTGCTATAAGAATTTATATCGCTGAACGGAAGTACGATGTCTATATTTGGAACAGATGCTCTCGCTACGCTTGATACCACCGTCATATAAAGCATATAGTTCTCGGCATAAGCATCAAGCTCTTCGATACCGTCGCAAGCGCGGTCTATTCTGCGCGAGAGAATGATGCCCGATATAGTTCTGTGATTTTGGGAATCGTATCTGTCACAAAGAAAATCAACGAATGCCGAAAGTTTTTCTATCGTCTTAATGTTACTCATATCAGGGATAGCCTGCTCTCCTTCGACAGCCGAGGGGCGAAGCGAAAGCTCGGGAATATCGCCACCTATAAGGAATTGAAGATATACCCTGCTTCCGACAGCGCCAAGTCCCTGCACCTTCGCATCAAGCGTGTTTATGTAATCCTTGTCAAAATACACATAAGAATCATTTACAGGATATACGAATCCCATAGATGTCTTACTTAGCAGCTTGTCAAGATATACGGGAATTATCGCCGTGCCGACTCCCGCCTCAGTTGCGTTTGAAAGGAGCTCGCTTGTAACTCCCTTGTAATAGCGCTTGTCATTGTTTCCAATATCCGAATATTTGGATAAAACGTCGGGATATACGGGCTTGTCTATCATCATAACATCGCCGGCATCGTTATATATGACCACCGCATATAGATAAAACCTCTCTATATCCGAGCTTATGTCTACCGAAAAACTAAATTTTACCGACATTTCGGCGGTCGCCGTTGGCAACACCTCATTTGACAGCACACGCTCGCTCACACTCTCGCCCAAAGGCACTGTATAGAGCGCGATCCTGTAATCTCTGTGTGTTACCATAACGTCGTGACTTATAGAACCGCTGATATTTATTATTTTTTGCTCGGGATCATATCGGCAGAGCTGTATCTCACCCCGTCCCTCGCTCTCAAAGAAGATATCATTCTCAATGTCAGATGAGTCCTCAGCTGACACAAGCAAGGCGAATGAGTTAAATATTAATACAAAACTGAGTAACATCAATAACGCCCTTTTCATATATCCTCCTTATCGTATTTATCAGTCAATTATCTACCTTACAAATTATATCACATATTCTACGCATTGTCAAACACTATATCATTTTTTCATTTTATCGAGCTTTTTGTATAAATTTTGTATTGAAAAAAATTTGTCGATATGTTATAATTATTCGGGATATCATTTGACAAAAAGGGGGGCACTCGTGAAAACAGTATATGTTATGCTTACAAGAACCGGCACTATGCCCTCTCGCCTGATACATTTTTTTGTCAGGGGACGTTATACTCACACATCTCTCGCCATACACCCGAAAACCGATGAATTTTACAGCTTTGCGCGCAAACGGCTTCACAATCCCCTTTGCGCAGGCTTTATTGTCGAAAATATACATACCTTTGTCTTTTCAAAATATCCCGACTGTGATTGCGCCGTTTATGCCATTGAGGTAAGCGACGAGGTATACGGTAAAATAGAATCGATCGTAAATGATTTTGTAAGCGCCCCCGATAGCTACAAATATAATTTCCTCGGGCTTATTCCTTCAAAAATGGGTGTAAATTACAGTAGAAAGCGCCACTTTACCTGTTCTCAATTCGTGGCTACCGTGCTTGAGCGCTCGGGGGCTGTCGAATTGCCGAAGCCGCCTTCGCTGATGATGCCATCCGACTTCTTGAAGATTCCAAACATTGCTCCCGTATATAATGGAAAACTCAAAAACTGCTGTATAGAAGAATATCCTGTTTGTATGAATTAAAAAAGCCCAACGCAATAGGGCTGTACCCTAAAGGACAGTTTTGAGACCCAATACAATACGGTACCTACCGACAGGAAAAGGACATAGAGCGTTTTACGTTCTATGTCCTCTTTTCTTGACAAGCACTGCATCT
>JAZSBF010000034.1:0-3772 GCA_045602205.1 Eubacteriales bacterium | reverse complement strand
ACTCCCGTTACCGCCGTGAAAGGGCGGTGTCTTAGCCGCTTGACCAACGGGCCGTTGGTAGCGGGAATTGGACTTGAACCCATGACCTACCGGGTATGAACCGGTTGCTCTAGCCAACTGAGCTATCCCGCCATATAGCACCCGAAATTCGAGCGCTTGACTATTATATCATAACGAAATAGATTTGTCAACACTTTTTTAAAATATTTTTATCTTTTTTGATTTTTATTTCTTTTGAGCGCTTTGAAATAGATATCGGTCTCTTTTTTTACCTCTCCCGAACAAAGAACAAGCATCATAAGGTTTATAAGCGTCATAGCCCCGATAGCAAAGTCTGCGAGTCTCCATATCGCATCAGATGCGGCAAATGCTCCCACAAATACCGAAGCGCAATATATCGCTATAAACAGCCGCTTTACAGTCTTATTTTTTGTGAAGTATCCCACTGATTCGATTCCGTAATGTCCCCAACAGATTATTGTGGCAAATCCAAAGCAGAGGACGGCAATGCTGAGAAATATTGACGCGGAGCTTCCAAGTACGTTTGAGTAGGCGTCGATAGTTAACATTATCATGCTGCTCTTGTATCTCAAGTCTCCGAAATTTATTATTACTACGAGGGCGGTCATAGTGCACAGAAGGATAGTGTCGGTAAAGACTTCAAATATACCCCAAAAGCCTTGCTCTACCGCGCTTTGCGCGTTTGACGCCGCATGTGCCGTAGGCGCTGTTCCGCATCCCGCTTCATTGGATATAAGCCCTCTCATCGTTCCAAAGCGCAAAGAGCGAGAAAGCAGAAAGCCAAGCAGTCCGCCTGCGGCAGAATCTATGCTGAAAGCGTCCGAGATTATCGCTCGCACAGCATACCCGAGCATATCTCTCTTTATTATAAGTATTGCGAGAGAAATGACTATATATCCAAGGCTCATAAGCGGCACGAGTATCTCTGTAAATTTTGCCATAGTGTCAGTTCCTCGCGAAAGTATCAGCACGGAAAGAAGGGCAATGACAGCTCCGCATATTATGGGCGGAAGCTTGAAAACTCCCTCAAACGACTCCGAAATAGCATTTGACTGTATCATACTGCCCATAGTAAGCGCGTTCAATATGCAGAAAAGGGCGAATATTGCGGCGAGCATGCTTCCTAGAGAGGAGAGAGAGATCGAGGAAAATTTATCCTTTATATAATACATTGCCGCGCCGTACGGTCTTCCGTCGGCATCATAGCGTCTGTGGCGCATTGCGAGGACTATCTCGGCGTATTTCAAGAGCATTGCGCAGAGCGCGCTTATCCACATCCAGAATACAGCTCCAAATCCGCCGAGCACGATAGCTGCCGATACTCCCACGATATTTCCGACGCCAAGTGTTCCCGCAAGGGCAAGCGTCACGGCTTTGAAGGGGGATATCCCGCTTTGAGTATTCCTTTTTGTGAGTGTTTTGATTATCACAATCGGGTTTGTGAGGTGAAAGGCTTTGAGAAGTATTATATAGAATATCCCAACGGCAATCAAAAGCACCGGTACGGTGACTCCGAAAAGGTATTTATTGATAAATTCCAACATCTTTTTTAACCTCGATATACGTGATGTAGCTTTAAATGTTAATTAAATGTTAAATATTGAAAAAACACTTGATTTTTCCACAAAATAGTGTAAAATATGTTTATGGTTAGCACTCAAACAAAATGAGTGCCAACTGCATTGAATAATGTATATAATAATATTATTATAAGGAGGAACAGAAAATGACTATTAAACCTTTGGCAGACAGAGTTGTAGTTAAGGCTGTTGAAGCTGAGGAGAAAACAAAGAGCGGACTTATCCTTACCGCAGCTTCCCAGGAGAAGCCCCAGGTAGCAGAGGTCGTTGCAGTTGGTCCCGGCGGACTTGTTGACGGCAAAGAAGTCGTTATGGTGGTCAAGGTTGGTGATAAGGTTATCACATCCAAGTACTCGGGTACTGAGGTAAAGGCAGACGGAGTTGAATACAACATCGTACGTCAGAGCGATATACTTGCTATCGTTGAATAATTTTTACATTAGTTTTTAAGTATTGAAAGGAAGAAGATACAATGGCAAAGGAAATTCTTTACGGAATCGAAGCAAGAGACGCTCTTTGCAGAGGCGTTGACAAACTTGCAAATACAGTTAAGATAACCCTTGGTCCTAAGGGAAGAAACGTAGTTCTCGGCAGAAAGTTCGGCTCTCCGCTGATAACTAACGACGGTGTTACCATCGCTAAGGATATCGAGCTTGAGTGCGAGGCAGAAAATATGGGCGCACAGCTCGTTAAAGAGGTAGCTACGAAGACAAACGATGCCGCAGGTGACGGTACAACAACTGCGACACTTCTCGCACAGGCATTCGTTCGCGAGGGTATGAAGAATGTTACCGCGGGCGCAAATCCCATGGTAGTAAGAAAGGGTATAAAGAAGGCTGTTGATAAGGCAGTTGACACCCTTGTCGCAAACTCCAAGAAGGTCAACGGAAGCGACGATATCGCGCGTGTAGGAACTATCTCCGCAGGCGATGAGGTTATCGGTCAGCTCATCGCAGACGCGATGGAGAAGGTAACATCTGACGGTGTTATCACAGTTGAGGAGTCCAAGTCCGCAGACACATACTCCGAGGTGGTTGAGGGTATGCAGTTCGACCGTGGATATCTCTCTCCCTACATGGCAACAGATATGGATAAGATGGAGGCAGTTCTCGATGATGCTCTCATTCTTATCACAGATAAGAAGATATCCAACATTCAGGAGGTTCTCCCTGTACTTGAGCAGGTAGTTCAGGCAGGCAGAAAGCTCATTATAATCGCTGAGGACGTTGAGGGTGAGGCTCTCACAACGCTCGTGCTTAACAAGCTCCGCGGAACATTCGTTTGCGTTGCTGTAAAAGCTCCCGGATTTGGCGACAGAAGAAAAGAGATGCTTCGTGACATAGCTATCCTTACAGGCGGAGAGGTCATCTCCTCTGAGATAGGTCTTGAGCTTAAGGACGCTACTCTTGATATGCTTGGTAAGGCAAGACAGGTCAAGGTAAACAAGGAGACAACTATCATCGTTGGCGGCGCAGGCTCGAGCGACGAGATAAAGGCAAGAATAAATCAGATAAAGGTAGCTATCGATACAACAACGTCCGATTTCGATCGCGAGAAGCTTCAGGAAAGACTTGCAAAGCTTTCCGGCGGTGTTGCTGTTATTAAGGTAGGTGCTGCTACCGAGGCTGAAATGAAAGAGAAGAAGCTCCGCATTGAGGACGCTCTCAACGCAACAAAGGCTGCTGTTGAGGAGGGAATCGTTGCGGGAGGCGGAACTGCATACCTCAACGTTATTTCTGAGGTTGAAAAGCTTCTCGATACAGTTGAGGGCGACGAAAAGACAGGTGTCAAAATCGTTCTTAAGGCTCTTGAAGAGCCCGTACGTCAGATCGCGGCTAACGCAGGCTTTGACGGCGGTGTTATCGTAAACGAGATCATGAGAAGCGGAAAGACCGGTTACGGCTTTGACGCTTACAACGAAGTATACTGCGATATGATGGCTGCGGGAATCGTTGATCCTACTAAGGTTACACGCTCCGCGCTCCAGAACGCTGCTTCTATCGCATCGGTTATCCTTACAACAGAGTCGGTAGTTGCCGATAAGAAGGATCCCGCTGCTGACGCTGCTGCAAATGCTGCTATGGCAGGCGGCGGTATGGGCGGAATGTATTGATCGACTGATTGATCAATAATCGCAAATAAAAAATACGCGAGTTCTCAAAAAGAGGACT
>JAZSBF010000033.1:0-10296 GCA_045602205.1 Eubacteriales bacterium | reverse complement strand
CCCTCGGCATTTGATAACCGTCCGCTTTTCTTTGAGGAATTCGAATCAAAGATAAATCAAGCTATTTTTGTAAGCGCGACACCGGGAGATTTTGAGGCAGAGAACTCAACGCAGACGGTCGAGCAGATAATACGTCCCACGGGACTTGTAGACCCCGTTGTAGAGGTAAGAGCGGTCGAGGGACAGGTAGATGACCTTATGGGCGAGATAAAGCTCAGAGTTCAAAAAAATGAGCGTGTGCTCGTCACAACTCTTACAAGGAAGATGGCAGAGGATCTTACCGCATATCTTGAGAGCAACGGTATAAAGGTAAGATATATACACTTCAATATCGATACTATCGAAAGAATGGAGATAATCAGAGACCTCAGACTCGGTGAGTTTGACGTTCTTGTGGGAATAAATCTTCTGCGTGAGGGACTTGATATCCCCGAGGTATCGCTCGTAGCCATACTTGACGCCGATAAAGAGGGATTTTTGCGCGCCGAGAGGAGTCTTATACAGACGATAGGACGTGCCGCAAGAAACGCAGACGGCAAGGTCATAATGTATGCCGATACTATCACGGGATCTATGGAGAGAGCTATCGGAGAGACTAACAGACGCCGCTCGATACAGCAAAAATACAACGACGAGCACGGCATAGTGCCTAAGACGATAAAAAAAGGAATAAGGGATATAATAGATATAGGCAGACCGATAGAGGAAGCGCAGACCAAGAAAGCGAAGCGTGCTGAAAAGCAGAAGAAGCTTTCAGCGTCCGAGCGAGAAAAGCTTATAGCCGAGCTTACCAAAGAGATGAAGGATGCGGCAAGAAGCCTCGAATTTGAGAAAGCCGCCTTTATCAGAGATAAGATAAGCGACTTGAGAAAGCAGTAATTTAGGAGATAAAAATGCAAAAGACGATTGCTATAAAGGGAGCAAGAGTAAACAATTTAAAAAATATAGACGTCGAGATACCGAGAGACAAGCTGGTAATTCTTACGGGACTTTCGGGATCGGGAAAATCCTCGCTCGCGTTTGACACAATATACGCCGAGGGACACAGACGATTCGTCGAATCGCTCTCCTCGTACGCCAGAATGTTTATAGGTCAGATGGACAAGCCCGATGTCGATATGATAGACGGACTTTCTCCCGCAATATCCATCGATCAGAAGACCACGTCAAAAAATCCGCGTTCTACTGTGGGAACTGTTACCGAGATATATGATTATCTCAGACTTCTTTACGCAAGAATAGGAGTTCCTCATTGTCCCGTGTGCGGTGCGGAGATACGCCGACAGGACACCGATACGATAATCGAAAAGGTTATGCAGTTGCCCGAGGGTGAGCGTTTTATGGTGCTCTCGCCCGTAGTCCGCTCGCAAAAGGGAAGACACGAAAAGGTATTTTCCGACGCTAAAAAGGGCGGATACGTAAGAGTTCGTGTAGACGGCAATATGTATGATCTCTCGGAGGAGATAGTTCTTGATAAAAACAAGAAGCACGATATCGAGATCGTCGTAGACAGACTCGTTATGAAAGAGGATATAAGAACAAGACTTGCAGATTCGATAGAAACAGCTCTATCGCTTGCAGAGGGACATCTGATAATCCTTACTGTTCCGAGAGAGGGAGACGCCGAGGAGCTTGAGTTTTCGCAAAGCTATGCCTGCGAAAAGCACGGTATTTCATTTGGTGAGCTTGAGCCGAGAATGTTTTCCTTTAACAATCCCGCGGGCGCGTGTCCTCATTGCGCGGGGCTTGGCGAGATGCGAAGGATCGCTGTGGACAGACTTATTCCCGACAAAAAACTCTCTCTCCGTCAGGGCGCTATCAACGTGAACGGATTTAAGACGATGGAGGAGCAAAGCTGGAACGGACCGCTCTTTATCGCCGTTGGAGAAAGGTTTGGGTTTGATATCGATACGCCTATCGAAAAGCTTTCAAAGGAAGCCTACGACGTGATACTTAACGGCTCGGGAAATGAGATATACGATATCCACCGTTGGTTTGCGAACGAGGAGCATCATCAAAAGGTGCGCTTTGAGGGTGTTGTCAAGATGATGGAAAACCGAATGGCTATGGGAAACAGCGAGGAATATTACGAGCAGTTTATAGAGGAAGCTCCTTGTCCCGTATGTAACGGCAAGAGACTTTCTCCAAATTCCTTGGCGGTCACGGTTGGCGAAATAAATATAGATGATCTTTGCGCAAAGTCGGTACAGAAGGCGCTTGAGTTTATAAATGATCTTAAACTTGAAGGCTCTGAAAAGATCATTTCCGCGGAAATAATCAAGGAGATAAAGGCAAGGCTTGGATTTCTTGCAAGTGTTGGACTTGAATATCTTACTTTGAACAGAAAAGCGGGAACTCTTTCGGGCGGAGAGGCGCAAAGAATAAGACTTGCGACTCAGATAGGCTCGGCGCTTGTCGGCGTGCTTTATATTCTTGACGAGCCGAGCATAGGGCTTCATCAAAGGGATAACGCTAAGCTTATCGGAACGCTGAAAAACCTCAGAGATATTGGAAATACAGTTATAGTCGTCGAGCACGACGAGGAGACTATGGAGGAGTCCGACTATATCGTTGATATCGGTCCGGGCGCAGGAATACACGGCGGAGAGATAGTTGCCGCGGGAACTCCCGACGAGGTGAAGAAAAACGAAAATTCTATAACGGGCGCGTATCTCAGCGGTCGTAAGGGAATAAAGATTCCTTCACTCAGACGAGGTGGCAACGGCAGCTTCCTATCTGTAAAGGGCGCTTGCGAGCACAATCTTAAGAATATAGACGTTGATATTCCTCTTGGCTGTCTTGTCTGCGTGACGGGTGTTTCAGGCTCGGGAAAATCTTCTCTTGTCAATGGTATCATAAACCCTGTACTTTCAAGAGAGCTTAACAAAGCCCTCAGATATCCGGGAAAATATTCGTCTATTGAGGGTATCGAAAATCTTGATAAGGTGATAGATATAGATCAGAGCCCGATAGGGCGTACACCGCGTTCAAATCCCGCTACCTATACGGGAGTATTCTCGGATATAAGAGAGCTTTTTGCTAAAACCGCAGACGCGAACGCGAGAGGCTATAAATCGGGAAGATTTTCCTTTAACGTAAAGGGCGGTAGATGCGAAGCCTGTGAGGGAGACGGCGTTAAAAAGATAGAGATGCACTTCTTACCCGATGTATACGTTACCTGTGATGTTTGCCGCGGCAAGAGATATAACCGCGACACGCTTGAGGTTAAATACAAGGGGAAGAATATATCCGATGTTCTTGACATGACGGTTGAGGAAGCGGTCGTATTCTTTGACGGGATACCTAAAATAAAGCATAAGATGCAGACGCTCTTTGACGTCGGTCTCGGATATCTCAAGGTTGGGCAGTCGTCAACCACGCTTTCTGGCGGAGAGGCGCAGAGAGTTAAGCTTGCGACGGAGCTTGCGCGCAGAGAAACAGGGAAAACACTTTATATCCTTGACGAGCCCACAACGGGCCTTCACAGCGCGGACGTTGAGAAGCTTATCGGAATACTGCAACGCCTTTGCGATGCAGGAAACAGCGTTCTTGTAATAGAGCATAATCTTGACGTTATAAAGACGGCTGACTATATCATAGACCTTGGACCTGAAGGCGGAGACAAGGGCGGTACTGTTATTGCTGCGGGAACACCCGAGCAGGTCGCGCAAGTTCCAAGCTCTTATACAGGACAGTATCTTAAGAAGATATTGGATAATAAGAAAAAATAAAAAAGACGGGCTTTAGCCGTCCAAATAAACGAGAGGGCTGCTTCACCGAATAGGTGAAGCAGCCTCATTTTAGTATTTAGTATTTTTAATTTTCAGAAAAAGGTTCGATAGTTTTTCCTACAAGCTTTGTATAATCTATCGGAACAAGGTCAATATAACACATTATCAAAACGTCCTCGGACATATCCTTATTAAGCTGACCTGTTCTTCCAATGCTTTCGCCCTTAAGTACAATGTCACCGGTATCAACGTATACAGCACCGAGATGTCCATAAACTGTACGTATTCCCATTCCGTGATCTATAACAACGTAATTTCCAAGGAATTTCGAGTTGCCGACATTTGTTACTTTTCCCGTATTGAGAGCTGTCACAGGAGCACCGCCTTGATTTGAAATCGAGTATACAGTTCCGTTGAGCGTTATTGTTGTATCGGATCTGGCTGAGTGAAATACCGAGCCGTAAGTGAAGCTCACGGATGCGGAAGTTGAAGGATATTCTGCAAAGGCGCTCGTGCAAAAGATGTAATCATCAGAGTTTTGATAGCTATTTTTCAAAATTTCTTCAAGCGTATTCTGTGAGCTCTTATATTCGAGCATCAGCGGATCACTCGAGTCTTTTACGTCATATGTAGAGGGAGCTTCTTGCGGTGCTGTGAGCTCCACGTCTATCGTTTTTGAGATAGCGGCGTAAGAAAAGGTCAGAGAATACCTGTCGGTCTTTAAGTCACTGCCGAAGGGAATTATAGCATAGACAGTTTCGCCGACGGTATAGAATTTTGGAGAATATTCGATATCGGGAGACGAAGAAAATGTAAGCTTTTTAACGTCAAGAATGTTTTTGCAGGACGCAACGACAAAATCTCCCGTAGAAACCAGAGTTTTATCAATAAAAAATTCAGCGCTGTCACGCACGATAATATCAAATTCATATATAGCCGTGCCATAAAAATCACTGTCTTTATTTTCATACCAGAAAGCTGTAAGCTCGAATTTAAGAGCCGTACCCGTTTCAACATCTATATTTGAAAGCTCTTTGTGAGAAGTGCCGTTCCATTTGTCCCAATCATTACCGTCTTTTTTTATTTCAAGAGATACTTTATCGGGCTCGACCTCAAACGAAAGTCCCAAAACGCCCGACATATTGTATTTGGTAGAGTCTTGCGTGATCGTTGAGTAGGGAGACGGTAAAAGATTGCCGTAAATATTTTTGTAGTTCCAATCTACCGACAGAGGTGATACCTCTTCTCCTGCAGTCGTATAAAGCGCAGGAGGCATTGCCGTTGTGTAGAGGAGATATGAATATGGAGACGCGATAAAGTTCATAGCGCTGTCAAAGTCGATCTCGTATGCGTTACCTGAGGAATCGAAGATATAATTTATGAGTGCGTCGGTCGAAAAATAACATGTGTATTCGGTCGTCGTGTTTTTTTGAGTTATCACAGCTCGGAGAGGAGTCATGTCGGTAAGAGCTGCTTCTGAAATGGTTGCGTCAGTTTTGTTTGCAAGGATTGAATCGAAGATAGATACAAGGGAGTTTGCGGTTACGTCGTTTTTCTCGCCCTCTTCCTCATATAAGAGGTTGTCCTCCGAATAGAGCGAGACCTTCATATATAATTCTCTTGATATATTGGAGCGCAAAAGTCCGCCAAACAGAAAAATTATAGTGGGAAGAAAGATAAGCGCTACAATTGCCACAGTTATAGCTATCTTTGAAAACTTTTTGCTTTTATCACGGTATATGTTGGTGAAATATCCCTTGCTTTTCATAGCGCCCTCCTTTAATAAACATAGCAATTTAATTATACAATATTAATAGGAAAAGGTCAAGGGTTTAGCATAAAATATAATCCTGCTCTTTAAGAACTACTTGACATAAGATGATAAAAAATGTTATACTAATAAGTGGTTATATCAGTATTTGTATTAATTGTTTTTTGGGAGAAATCATGAAAAATATTCTCATTATTGACGGAAACAGTATTTTAAACAGAGCCTTCTACGGAATAAGACCGCTTACTACCAAGGACGGACTGCCGACAAACGCCGTTTACGGAATGTATACTATAATATCTAAAAATATAAACACCGTAAGACCTGATTATTGTGTCGTGGCATTTGACCTTAAAGCGCCTACCTTCAGACACAAAATGTACGAGGGATACAAGGCAAACAGAAAGGGAATGCCCGAGGAGCTTGCCGCACAGCTTCCTTATGCAAAGGACTGTATGAGAGCGATGGGCTTTACCGTTATGGAGCTTGAGGGATTTGAAGCCGACGATATTCTCGGCACTGTTTCAAAAAAAGCTTCGACAGAGGGAATACACTCATATCTTCTTACAGGAGACAGAGATTCGCTTCAGCTTATCGATGATAATACGACGGTTCTTTTGGCGACCAATAAGGAGACGGTAATTTTCGACAAGTCTCATTTCAATGAGGTCTATCAGCTTGCCCCGTCTCAGTTCGTTGACGTGAAGGCGCTTATGGGAGATACCTCAGATAATATTCCCGGAGTGCTCGGTATAGGAGAAAAGACTGCGCTTAAGCTTATTGGCGATTTCTCGTCGCTTATCGGAGTTTACGATAACTATCTGGACTCAAAGCTGACTCCCTCGGTAAAGCAGAAGCTGTCTGACGGAAAGGAAAATGCTTTTCTTTCAAAAACTCTTGCCACCATAGAGCGTGACGCGCCGATAAGCTTTGATTTTGAAGAGCAGAAATATAACGGCATAATTCCGTCTAAGCTTAAGGCACTCTTTGAGAGGCTTGAATTTTTCACGCTTATAAAAAAGCTTGGTCTTGATAATATTCACGATAATAATAAAGAAGATACGACCTCCCTTGAAGACAGCGCAAAGGAAGATAAGGCAAATCCCGATATTGAAAAGCAGACGGTCATGTTTGATGTGATAAAGAAGCTATCCGAAGCGAAAACGCTTTCGGCGGTAATAGAGGGTAAAATGATATCGGTGTGTGACGGAGAGATGGTTCTTTCTGCCGAATTACCCGATGACCTCAGCGAGACGCAGGAATTTTTCAAAAAAGCCGACCTTATTCTCCATAACTCAAAGGAGCTTTATAAGATACTCATTTCTCACGGCGTGGAGTATAAGCTCTCCTGCTTTGATACTATGCTTGCGGCATATACGCTCAATTCCACGCGCAGAAACTATGGGCTTCCCGAGGTATATCTCGAATACGCGGGGACAAGCCTTGGAGAGACGGACACAGCACTCGCTATCTATACTCTGTACGATATAATGATGCCCCAGATAAAAGCGGAAAATATAGAGCATCTTCTGTTTGATATAGAGATGCCGCTATCCGACGTTCTTGCCCGTATGGAATGTGTGGGAGTGAAGATAGATATAGACGGGATATCCTCTTACGCAAAAGAGCTCACAGAGCTTGCCGACGCGCTTAAGGAAAGGATATATTGCGCCGCGGGCGAGGAGTTTAATATAGACTCTCCCAAGCAGCTTGGCGACGTTCTTTTCAATAAGCTCGGACTTCCGACCTTTAAGAAGAACAAAACGGGATTTTCAACCGACGTTGAGGTGCTCAACAAGCTCCGCGGAAAGCACGACATAATAGAGGATATACTTGATTACAGACAGGTCAACAAGCTTATCTCAACTTATACCGACGCGCTGATAAGTCTTGCCGATGAGGAAGGAAGAATACACACCGTCCTCAATCAAACGGGAACGGCGACAGGCAGGCTTTCGTCTGCTGAGCCGAATCTGCAAAA
This sequence comes from Eubacteriales bacterium, assembly GCA_045602205.1. Lineage (GTDB taxonomy): Bacteria > Bacillota > Clostridia > Oscillospirales > CAG-272 > HGM12713. The sequence continues at coordinate 2,813 of JAZSBF010000033.1, read as the reverse complement.
TATTCCCGTGAGGACCGAGCTCGGAAGACGATTCAGACAATATTTCGTTCCCAAAAACGACGATTACGTTATAGTGGATGCCGATTATTCACAGATAGAGTTGAGGCTTCTTGCCGATATTTCGGGCGACGATAGTATGATAAGAGCCTTCCGTGAGGGCGAGGATATCCACACCTCTACTGCCTCTACGGTCTTTGGAGTGTCTCAAAGCGAGGTCACCTCCGAGCTTAGAAAAAGGGCAAAAGCTGTAAATTTCGGAATAGTTTACGGAATAGGCGAATACTCGCTTTCAGAGGACCTTGGAATTTCTCGCGCGCAAGCGAAGCAGTATATAGAGTCCTACCTTGAGGGTTATCCGAAGGTAAAGGAATATCTTGATAAAATCAAGGCTCAGGCAAAGACGGACGGATATGTTTCTACTGCCTTTGGCAGACGGAGATATATTCCCGAGATAAATGCTTCAAATAAAAATCTTCAACATTTTGGAGAGAGAGTTGCGATGAATAGTCCGATACAGGGAACTGCGGCGGATATAATCAAAATTGCAATGGTAAACACCCAAAAAAAGCTTTTGGAGGCGGATATCGATGCAAGACTTATATTGCAGGTGCACGACGAATTGTTGCTTGAGGCTAATAAAAACTGTGCGGAGAAGGCGATGGAGATACTCGTATCTGAAATGGAAGGCGCTGTAAAGCTGAAAGTTCCGCTTGACGTTGACGCGCATATAGGAAATAGCTGGTTTGAAGCTAAATGATATCTCCAAGAGATTATTGTAATATTGACCAATTATTTTCATTTTAACGCCAAAAATATGTAGAATATATAGAAAATGTTAATTTAATCTAAGCACTAAAAAATTATTCTTGCAAATTTTTGATTTTTATGGTATCATATATTGGGTAACGTTTATTCTTAAGGTGTTACTAACGATTGCCAAAAAAATAACGATGTAAATTTTAAGGAGAAAAATTATGACCAACAACAAGTTTGTTCTTAGCTGGATCGAAGAAATGAAAGCTATGACGCAGCCTGATAAGGTTGTATGGATTGATGGTTCTGAGGCTCAGGCAGAGGCTTTGCGCGAGGAGGCTTGCTCCACGGGTGAGATGATAAAGCTTAATCAGGAAGCTCTTCCTAACTGCTATCTTCACAGAACTGCTGTAAACGATGTTGCGAGAGTAGAGGGCAGAACCTTTATTTGTACATCTAAGAAAGAGGATGCCGGCAACATAAACAACTGGATGGATCCCAAGGAGTGCTATGCAAAGCTTGGAAAGCTTTACACAGGTTCAATGAAGGGAAGAACAATGTATGTTATTCCTTATTCAATGGGCATTGTTGGTTCTCCTTTTGCAAAATACGGAATTGAGCTTACAGACTCCATTTACGTTGTTCTTAACATGCTTATTATGACCCGCGTAGGTACTGATGTTCTCGAGGCTCTCGGTGAGAGCGGAGACTTCATCAAGGGTCTTCACGCAAAGGCTGATATTGACGAAGAGAACCGTTACATCTGCCATTTCCCCGAGGATAATACTATCTGGTCTGTTAACTCCGGTTACGGCGGAAACGTTCTTCTCGGCAAAAAGTGCTTCGCGCTTCGTATAGCTTCCTACATCGGACGTAACGAGGGCTGGATGGCTGAGCATATGCTCATTCTCGGCGTTGAGTATCCCGATGGAGATACAAAGTACGTTGCAGCGGCTTTCCCCTCTGCATGCGGAAAGACCAACCTTGCAATGCTTATTCCTCCGGAGTTCTATGCTAAGAAGGGATACAAGGTTTGGTGCGTAGGCGACGATATCGCTTGGATACGCGTAGGTGAGGACGGAAGACTTTGGGCTGTTAACCCCGAGAACGGATTCTTCGGAGTTGCTCCCGGAACAAACGAGAATTCCAACCCCAACGCTCTCCACACAACAATGAGAGACACCATCTTCACAAACGTTGTTCATAACCTCGACACCAACACTGTTTGGTGGGAAGGTCTTGACAAGAATCCTCCCGCAAACGCAATCGACTGGAAGGGTAACGTTTGGGATTACACAAAGTTCAACAAGGCAGACAAGTCTACTTGCGGAGCTCATCCTAACAGCCGTTTCACAGCTATGGCTATCAACTGTCCTTGTATCTCCAAGGAGTTCAACAATCCCGCAGGCGTTCCTCTCTCCGCTATCGTATTTGGCGGACGCAGAGCAAAGACTGCTCCGTTGGTTTACCAGTCTACAAGCTGGCAGAACGGCGCATTTGTTGGTTCTATCATGGCTTCCGAGACAACAGCAGCTGCTGCAGGCGCAGTAGGTGTTGTACGTCGCGATCCTATGGCTATGAGACCCTTCGTTGGTTACGATATGGGTGACTACTTTGCCCACTGGCTCAAGATGGGTACAATGATCCCCAATCCCCCCAAGATATTCCACGTTAACTGGTTCCGTACCGACGATAACGGAAACTTCATCTGGCCCGGATTCGGTGACAATATGAGAGTTCTTATGTGGATTCTTGACCGTTGCGAAGGCAAGGTTGAGGCTACTATCACTCCTATCGGATACGTTCCGAACGCTGAGGACATCAACATCGAGGGTCTTGACGGTGTTACAATAGACACTATCAAGGAGCTTCTCACAGTTGACAAGGCTTCTTGGCTTGAAGACGTTGCTAATATCAAGGCATTCTATGCTCAGGTTGGTGACAGAGTTCCCGCAGAGCTTTATGATGAACTCAGCGCTCTTGAAGCAAGACTCAGCAAATAATTTTGCAAACCAAAATAAAAAGCAACCGTTACGCGGTTGCTTTTTATTTTTTTACAT
>JAZSBF010000032.1:0-8442 GCA_045602205.1 Eubacteriales bacterium | reverse complement strand
CGGATTTTCGATATACGCTAACGCGTTCGATATATTGCTGATGGCAACTATGTGCCATGAGCAACTCGATATGCTCACTGCGTGAGCGCGGATTTATATCATATCGAGTTTGAGCAAAGCGAAAACATATCGAATTTGCCGAAGTCAAATATATCGAGCAGAGCAGCGCGAGGCATATCGACAATTGAATAATCGCATTTGTGTCTACAAATGCAGTGCTTGTCAAGAAAAGAGGACAGAGAGTGTAAAAAACATTCTCTGTCCTCTTCCTGTCGGTAGGTACTATATCTATTGAACTTAAAACTGTCCTTAAGAGTACGCCCCTTTTCGACGGAGCGTTTTTTGTTGTATTATATTAAATTATATTACTGTCAAGCATTTCTATAAGCTCAGCAATAACTCCCGAATCGTTATCGCAAAGCTCTATATCACATATAGCCTTGACCTTATCTATCGCATTTGCGGGACAAACAGAAACATCCGCCAGCTCGTGCATTTCGATGTCGTTTTCATAATCTCCCACGGTATAAAGCATCTTCTTGTTTCCACCCTCAGAGAGCATATCCCGAAGCTCCACGAGAGCCATCGCCTTTGAAACTCCAAGCGGCATTATCTCAAGGATAGTGGGGTCGGAGAAGCAAATATTAAACTCACCCTCAAATAGCCTTAGCAGCTCGGATTCAACCTCTTTTAGCACCTCATACTCGTCTCTGAGCGTAAGCTTGTAAAAATTAAGCTTTCGCATATCCTCGCGCTTTACGATAGAGACAATAGATGGTCCAAACACCTCAAGCGCACTCTTTACGAATCTGTTTTCGGGTTGGAAGCTCACCATTCCACCGCTTCCCATTCCTCTGTAACAGACACCCGGATATTTGTCATAAAGAGAATCAATTATCTCACACATACGCTCGTTATCGAAAAGCTTTTCTCTTACAGGAATATCACGCTTGGCGTCATATATAGCCATTCCGTTTGCGACTACCATAGGGCAATTTACGTATTCACGGCAATTGGGTACAGCGGGAAGAAGATTTACAAACACTCTACCCGTAGCGAATGTAAATAATCCCCCGTTTTCAGTAAAATACTTTATTTTCTCTATATTTCTCGGAATTTCTTTGCTGTTTGAGGAAAGAAAAGTTCCGTCAAGGTCGCTGGCTATAATAATATTTTCAAATTTCTTCATTCTCAAAGATACTCTTTTCTAAGTTTTTCAAGAACTGCCGAAAAATCCTTTGGCAGATCAGCCGAAAAGGTCATCTGCTCGTGTGTCGCAGGATGCTCAAGAGATAGCTCTGCGGCAAAAAGGCATTGACCGTTTATTATCTTTCTGTTTTTGGCTTCAAACTCAGTTCCCGCGCCGCCGTAAACTCCGTCACCGAGCAAAGGGTGTCCGATGCTTGCCATATGAACTCTTATCTGGTGCGTACGCCCTGTCTCAAGCTCACATCTTACAAGTGTAAAGCGACCAAATCGCTCGAGCACACTCCAATGCGTAACCGCGTTTCTTGCGTTCATTGAAGGGTCACGGATAACCGCCATTTTCTTTCTGTCAACAGGATGCCTTCCAATAGGCGCATCGACAGTACCGCTATCCTCCTTCATATTTCCAAGAACTATCGCATAATAAATTCGGCTGACCTCGTGCTCCTTTATTCTCTCGGCAAGGAAAAGATGCGCCGCATCGTTTTTAGCAGACACAATAAGCCCCGCCGTATCTTTATCTATCCTGTGTACTATTCCCGGTCTTATAACGCCGCCTATTCCGGAAAGACTGCCCTTGCAATGATAGAGCAAGGCGTTGACAAGCGTACCCGACGTATTTCCCGCCGCGGGGTGAACTACCATTCCGACAGGCTTATTTACGACGATTATATCCTCATCCTCATAAACGACATCAAGAGGAATATTCTCTGCAAGTGCCTCACAGCTCTCGGGCTCGGGGATATTTACGCTTAGCGTCTCTCCACCGCGAAGCTTATAATTCTTTTGTGTAGGCGAAGTATTGACAAGCACGCTGCCACTTTCTATAAGCTTTACGACAGCCGAGCGCGTAAGCTCGCATTTTTCTGACAAAAAGCTATCTATTCTTTCTCCGCGCGAGGACGCCTCGACAAAAAATTCAAGCGTTTGAGAGATATCGTCCTCAAAAACAACCTTTTCAAGCTCATCCATTTTGAGAATCCTCTCCGCTTTCAGTTTTCTGTGTATCCTTTGCCAAAGTTCTCTCGGTAATAGTCTTTTTTGAGTCCTTAACTATGTCGATAACAAGGTAAAGTATCAAAAGTCCCGCCCCCACACAAACGCAGGAGTCAGCAATATTGAAGACCCACACCCAGAAATCAAATGCATAAAAATCAATAAAATCCACCACATATCCAAGGCGTACACGGTCTATCATATTTCCTATTCCACCGCCTATTATGAGCGAAAGCGCAATGCAAGCAAGCTTGCTTGTCGGTCGGAATTTCCAAAGATAGAGCATCATAAAGGCAATTCCAAGCGTGGAAAGCACCATAAACACCCATCTGTGCTCCCCAAGAAGTCCAAACGCCATTCCGTCGTTTTCGACGTATGTAAAGCGGAGCACCTTATCTATCAGCACAAACTGCTTTTCTCTATCCAAGAAGCCAATAACTATCAGCTTTGATGCTTGGTCAAGGAGGATAGAAGCAATTATAATCAAAATCCAAATCAACACGTTGTATTCACCTTATCCTATATATATCTATCGGCACTGAGACGAAATCTGCCCCGCCTTGTCTGTTCTGAAACAGAATTTACTCTGAACTTTCCGTATCCTCGCACAGAGACGATACAAGGCGGAGCTACAAAGCGTTCCTGCCTCGTCTCAACCTCATAGTCTACCTCAACTATTCCAGAATTCACCGCCGCAGCCGCTTTTTCACGCGAGAGTGAACAAAGAGCTGCCACCACAGAGTCTATTCTTGCGGATGCTACCGTATCTGAAATATGCGCAAACTCTCTCTTGGGTACAAAATTCCGTGATATCTCTGCCTTTTTGACCTTAACCGTATCATTCGCTATCTTTTTCAGCTCACAAAGCAAAAAGTCAGCTATTACAGCATCACAAAAAAGGATAGCCGATTCGTCATCGCTGTCCTCGAAAACGATATCGCCAAGCACCTCACGCTCTATTCCAAGTCCAAGGATAGAACCAAGGTAGTCTCTATGTGTCAGCCTTCTGTATCCGCTTCCGAGTATCCGTAGAGCCACTATATCCTTTTTCTCCATATAAGGCTCTATATCGGCAAAATCATCTGCGTCGGATATATAATCGGGCAGGATATAAGCCCTGCATCGCTCGGCCTCGGCGTATCCGCCATACATAAGACAACGCCCTATCATTCCCTTTGACGCCATATGTCGCAAAACTACCCGCTTTTCTTTTGGAGTCAAAAAACAACTGACGGTTATCTCGCCTCTGTCAGCCCGTCTGCACAGGTCGTCTATGCGCGCGAGCAATACAAAGTTTTCATCCTTTACCATATCTGTACTATGTCAAAAAAACAGATATGATAGAGAGTAGCAAAAAGGTTATCATAAACGAAAAATCTATCGGAGAACCTTGAAGCCAATTCATCCTTGCCAAAAGCGCTCTTATAGGCGCGATAAAGGGCTCTGTTATTGCATACAAAAATCCCATTATCTTTCCGCCGCCGTCCATCACGAACCACGAAAGTATCGCTCTTATAAACATTGCCGTTTGAATCGCGCTCAGAAATAGAAACGCTATGCTCTTTATAAGCACTATAAATATATCCAATTCATTTTCCTCTCAATTTAAAATAGGCGGCACCGCAGCTTTTCTGCGGTGCAGCCTTGTATCAGCATTATTCAGCTGAACCTACCATTGCCTCTATACTGCTTACATCGACATTTTTCGGAGCAACAACGATAGTTGTTTTGCCAACCTTTGTCATCATACCGCCAACAACGTGAACAGCTCCGGACAGATAGTCAAGAAGTCTTACTGCGTTCTCGCGAGAAAGTCCCTCGATGTTAAGAAGAACAGTGTTACCGTTCATAAGAAAATCCGCAATTTCGGGTGCGCTGCTGTATCCCTTGGGATTTACTATCTTAAGAGCAACAGTATTTGTTGCGCCAAAGGGATTTATGGGTTCGGGTGTAGCCTCTGCGTTAAAGCTTCCAAATCCGTCATCCTCAGCCGCTCCGTTTTCTTCTTCACCAAAGCCGCCGAAATACTCCTCCTCGTTGTTGAAGTTCTCGTAGTTGTCATTATCCTTGCGTGTAAATTTGATTTTCATAGTACCCTCCGAAAATTTATGTATTTTTTATTTTTTACTTTTCAAACATTCTTCTTCCGACTCTTACGATATCGGATCCTTCGCGTATAGCTTCCTCGAAACTTTCGCTCATTCCCATTGAAATAATAGGCCTATCTATATTATGCAATTTTTTTGTCCAAATGTCAAGGACAAGTTGATAAGTTTTGCAAAAATATTTACAATATTCTTCTTTTTTTTCACATTTCGGCGCCATTGTCATAAATCCGCGCAATTTTATCGACTCAAACCGAGCAAGCTCGAGACAAAACGCCTCTGCCTCGTCGGGCATAATGCCGCTTTTGTTCTCCTCCTCACCGCTGTTTATCTCCAGCAAAACATCCATAACAAGCCCGTTCTTCTCTGCCTGCTTATTTATCTGCTCGGCAAGCTTTATCGAATCGAGCGAATGTATCATACACACCTTATCTATTATATACTTGACCTTATTAGTCTGTAGTTTGCCTATAAAGTGTATATTCAGGTCTTCGCTTTTGATTTTATCATAGCGTTCAAGAAGCTGCTGGACACGGTTCTCGCCCACGTCATTTATACCAAGCTTCTCGTGGATATAATTTATCTCATCAACATCTGCGCTCTTTATAGCGGCAAGAAGCATAACCTCGTCAGAATCCCGTCCCACTTCTCGCTTTGCCGTATCGATACGATCTCGTATCTCTGCTACATTTCTGTCAAGATATGAAAAATCCATCTTTATTCAAGTATCCTTCCGTCAAACAAATTATTTCCGTTCAATATCAGATTATCGTTACTCTGGAGATATATATCGTCTCCCTCGCTCTCAACTCCGTCACGAACGGTATAATAATCACTGCCCTCATATATGATATCTAACTTTCGCTCAAACACAACGCTTCCCTTTAGTATATAAACGTAATACGAGCCGTTTGAACGGTGTGTAGCCGATTTTGGCACATTTATACCTGTAATACTGCTGACTATTACCTGAACGCTCTGAGAGCGCACAAAATCAAAATCAGAGGGCATTCTGTCGCATTTGAACACCATAAGCACAGAATTTGAAGCTTTGTCTGAAACCTTTTTATAAAGTGTGAGCGGAATGTCTATGCCTTCGCTTTTCATAAAGCTTGTAACATAGGACGTCCCCTCCTCAAAATATTCGGAATAATCAGATGACACCACGGTAACAAACGCCCAATCACTGCCATATACCATCTTACCGACAGGATTTCCCGTATATACCTCGGCGAGCGATGATGAATATTCATAGTACTTATCGGGAGTCATTGAATACGCCGCTTCTAACGTAAAGGCCTTTTCGTATCCGTCTACCTTTGAATAAAAATATCCGCTTTTATCGGCTTTGAGTTGGGTGCTTGCTCCAGCCGCCCCATTAATGCGCTCACGCTCAGCGTAAAGAGTTTTAAGTGTAGCTTTTATGGGCGAATCTTCGTTTGTAAGTCTGCTGACCTGTCCAAGCTGTGCCGTCATACTGTCAATATTTTCAGCAATACCGCGCATATCTCCGTCTGCCAATCTCTTTACGATACTAAGATACTCGTCTGATATATCCTCATTTATCGATGGCAGGTCGTGAAGTGATATGCCACCCGTCATAGCCTCCTCGAGCACTGCTATTTTACTATCTATCTGCTCTATGGCGTTATTTACGTTTGCGTTATTTCCAAGCTCGTATACAGTAGCGTAGGCTTGTCCCTGCGAGAGCTTAAGTCCGTCGGCAACCTTATAATCAACAGCTCCCCCGTACTCAGAAAAAACAACAGTCTCGTCTCTGAAAATATATCCATCAAATTCAATCCTTTTTTCTTCGGTAGCGCTTCTGACAACTACCGTTGAAAGCTCGCCCGAAAAAAGACTGACCATATGAAAGACGGTATAAGAAAGGATAGCTATACAAACTGCCGCTATTGCAAGCCTGTGAAAAAATTTGCGTGTTTTTACAGTCATATATCTCCCCCTCTCAGCATATAATCATATTTTTTATTATACCACAAATTTACCTATTTAAAAATAGCTCTGATGCAGAATTTACAATCTCTTTAAAACTTTTGAGGCCTTTCTCGTCATCAGCATCTACCCATTCGACATATTTCCTCGCATTGAACCAAGTCATCTGTCTTTTCGCGTATTTTCTTGTGGCTGTTTTCAAAAGCTCGGCACACTCATCAAAGCCCATCTCACCTCTGAAATATCCCAGAAATTCCTTGTATCCTATTGCCTGTGCCGCCGTCGTATTTTTTTCAAACACTCCAGCCTCTAAAAGCATTTTCGTTTCCGCCTCGAGGCCCTCGGATATCATCATATCCACTCTCGCGTCTATACGCTGCCTGAGTATCTCGCGGTCGTTATATCTGAGCGCTATCACGGTAGCGTAATACTTTGAGGGAACTTCAAGCGAGCGTCTGTCAAGCTCAGATTTTTTCTCTCCGCTCGTACGGTATATCTCAATCGCGCGTACGACTCTTTTTATGTTATTTGGATGTATAGATGCCGCGCTCTCGGGGTCTATTCTCTGAAGCTCTGCAAAAAGCGCTTCCTTTCCGTTCTTTTCGGCATATTCAAAAAGCTCACGTCTGACTTCTTCGTCAGGACCGCTCTCGTCCGAAAAGTCCGAGCCCCTTAAAAGCGCATCGAGATACAGTCCCGTACCTCCGCATACTATCGGCAATTTACCTCTTTTTTGAACATCATCTATCGCGGTTGCCGCCGCTTTTATATACTCCGCGCAAGAATAGTTGTCACACGGGTCGGCAACGTCTATCATATGGTGTCGTACTCTTTTTTGTTCTTCGGCAGTAGGCTTTGCAGTGCCGATATCCATTTTTCTGTAAACCTGCATCGAATCGCAGGAAACTATCTCACCGTTATGGCGCTCCGCAAGCTCGAGTGCAAGACTGCTTTTGCCGCTTGCAGTTGCTCCGCATATGGCGAGAATTTTTATTTTATCTTCCATTTTGTACCCTTGGTATAAAGATTATTTATTGGATAAACATCGCGTCCTCGTAATGTACGCGATATAAGAAAATTTGAATGTTGGTCAGTAGAAATTTCGCAAGACAAGGCGTAAGGGTGCGAAAAACCCGATGGCATAGTTGCCTATGTCGAGGGATTTGAGTCACCCGACAACGCAGTATTGCGGAATTTATACGATCAACATCGCGTCGCCGAAGGAGAAAAAGCGATATTTTTCCTCAACAGCCACTTTATATGCCTTCATCACCGACTCTTTGTCGTAAAAAGCCGATATAAGCATCAAAAGCGTGCTCTCCGGCAAGTGAAAATTAGTTATCAAGGCATCGACTGCCTTGAATTTATATCCCGGATATATAAATATCCCTGTATTTCCCGACATAGCATTTACTCTGCCATCGTCGTCAGACGCGCTCTCAAGCGTACGACACGAGGTCGTTCCGACACAAACAACTCGTCCGCCCGAGGCTCTTGCGGCATTTATCGTATCCGCACTCTCCTCAGAGACCGAGAAAAACTCGCTATGCATAACGTGCTCATCTATTCTGTCCGCTTTCACGGGTCTGAAAGTACCAAGTCCTACGTGAAGCATAACCTTTACTATCTTAACGCCCTTAGCGCTTATTCTCTCAAGCAGTTCTTCGGTAAAATGCAAGCCCGCCGTAGGCGCTGCCGCAGACCCCTCTTTATTCGCGTAGACCGTCTGATATCTTGAATTATCCTCAAGCCTTTCGGTAATGTATGGGGGCAAGGGCATAAGTCCTATTTTGTGAAGAATGTCGTATATGTTATTTCCGTTTGAGGTGTCGTAATCAAATTTTATAAGTCTGTTGCCTTCATCAACTATATCTATTATCTCTCCCTTGAGAAGTCCGTCGCCAAAAACAAGCTTTGAACCGATCTTTGCTCTTTTTCCCGGCTTTACAAGGGTTTCCCATACGTTGAGCTCCTTCTGCTTAAGAAGCAAAAGCTCTATCGAGGCTTCCTCTCTGCCCTCAACGTGTCCGTAGAGTCTTGCGGGAATGACCTTCGAATCGTTAACGACAAGCACGTCTCCCTCGTTAAGATAATCAACTATATCGTGAAATATCTTGTGATCTATCCCTCCGGTTTTGCGGTCAAGAACCATAAGACGCGATGTATCTCTTGTTTTTAACGG
>JAZSBF010000031.1:0-11395 GCA_045602205.1 Eubacteriales bacterium | reverse complement strand
TTAAATTTTATAAATTAACTATAATATTTAATTACTTCTTTATTACATAGTACTTAGCATCAAGTATATCTGCTGTTTTGAATACTACAACACCGTACTCTTCGGAGGTAGCAAATACGGCATGCTCAGCAGTTATTTTAACAAGGCTTTCACCCTTTTCGTTGAAATACTCATAGTTTCCGTCTTCATCTACTAAGTAATACATGCCGTCAGCAAATTTAAACTCTTTCTTTGTATCTTTCGTGTAGGTGTATACTGTCTTTTCCTCGCCGTCACAGAGAGAGATTATAGAATATTCTTTATCTGTTCCCTTCTTTACGAATATGGTATCACCAATTACTTGAATAACCTCAACATTCTTAACCGCAAGGTCGTAAGCCACCTCAAGATTCATATCGTATATAGCTCTTTCGCCTATAAAGTAAGCGCCTACTATATTGCTAAAGTCAAAGTTGTTAATCGAGTGTATAACTTTACCCTTTTCATCGATAACTACCATACCGCCGTCAAGAGTCGAAACTGCGTAACGACCGTCGCTTATCTTTGTGGGCACTTCAGCTACCTGGTAGTCAACAACCTTCAAGGATTTGGTGATCTTTGCCTTGTTGTTCATTAAAACAACATCTTTGTCAGCGGGAGATTTAAGTATCTTTCCGTCAACTATAGGACTGATATAAGCGATATTCTCAAAGCCGTCTGTGAAGACATTGTCGTCTTCATCTTCGTCATAAAGATCGTAGTTGGATTCAAGGTTGTCTATAACATACTCAAGCTCAAGAGTCTTTGCCTTGCCATTCTTAGCAGAAACGAGAACGGAAACAAGATCAAGCTTAAGTGTTTCGCCATCTTTTACAATAGTAATGTCGTACTTTGCAGCATCTTCATCAAGCACTACCATGTACTGTACAAGGATATCGCCGTTGTTGAGTATGAACATATCGAGATCATAGATGCTCGCGTCATCATATTCGGGAACAAACCAAGCGGATACTCGGTTGAACTGAGTGTCGTAAACGTAAACACCCGACTCATCTCCGGAGTAGAAGTATACATCATTATAATAAACGATAAAGTCTACGTTCATATACTCGGGAACGTCAAATGCCTTAGTAAGCTTACCGTCCTTGTCTGCTGTATAAGCAACGTAATCAAATATGATGTAGTCAGCTACAACTTCAACATCAGACGCGATCTCGGATTTAGCAACCTCCTGTGCGGTAGCATCGTATAGGATATATGTAACCTCGGGATCAACATCCTCCTCAGCCTCAGTATCTATAACCGTCTTGGTTACTATGAAAACAGGCTGATCTTCATCAGTAAGCTCATCCTCAACAAATTCTACGCTATAAAACGTATCCTTAGTGTTTTTGAGTTCAAGAATTACAGAACCAGAACGTAAAGAGAACACCTTCTGAGTGATGTTTCCATCTGTTTCAACTTTGAAAAAGATTAGAAATTCTTCAGAGTGATAAAGCTCATCGCTATCAGAATTCTCGTTGTAGTGCATTACAGGCTGGTATCCCTTAAGTGCACTGAGCTCTGATCCCTCTTTGTAGGACTCGTATGCAAGATCATAATCAGCATTAAGTACCTTAGAAAGATTCTTGATCGGTGAAATCTTTGTAGCACCGCAAGAGCTCAACAAAACTGCAAAGAGAAGAAGTGCTGCGACACACAAGATAATCTTTGATCTTTTCATAATTTTTCTCCTAAATCATTAAATATTTAGATTGGTAATCAATCTATTAACATAATTATATATCTTTTTCTCAAAAATGTCAATGCTTATTGACAAATTTTCACAATCAAAAAAATTTAAATTATAAAAGCGGACGAAAAATGCTTATTTTCGTCCGCTTTTATAGTTATCAGTTTATCTCATCAATCAAAGTAACCTTCTTTATAGAGAAGCTCTGCGATAAGTACTGCTCCGCCTGCCGCGCCTCTGAGAGTGTTGTGCGAAAGTCCTACGAACTTATAATCGTAGATTATATCCTCACGCAAACGTCCGACTGTTACACCCATACCGCCGTAAATATCACGGTCAAGAGCCGCCTGAGGACGATTGTCCTCCTCAAAGTAGGTTACAAACTGCGCGGGAGCGCTGGGAAGTCCAAGCTGCTGGGGCTTACCTTCAAACTCTGCCCATGCCTTGAGTATCTCCTCTTTGGTAGGCTTATTCTCGAACTTAACGAATACTGCCGCCGTATGTCCGTCGGATACAGGAACTCTTATACACTGTGTTGTTATCTTGGGAGCGTCAGCTTTGACGATCTCGCCGTTTTCAACGTGTCCCCACACGCGAAGAGGCTCTTGCTCGCTCTTCTCTTCCTCGCCGCCTATGTAAGGAATAACGTTATCTATCATTTCAGGCCACTCGTTAAATGTTTTGCCTGCTCCCGATATAGCCTGATATGTGGTAGCGACTATCTCTGTGGGCTTATACTTAAGAAGAGGGGTAAGGGCGGGAACGTAGGACTGGATAGAGCAGTTAGGCTTAACTGCGATAAATCCTCTCTTTGTTCCAAGTCTCTTTCTCTGAGCGGCGATGACCTCAAGGTGAGCATCGTTTATCTCGGGAATGACCATAGGAACATCAGGTGTCCAACGGTTTGCGGAGTTGTTGGAGACAACGGGAATCTCTGCCTTTGCATAAGCCTCCTCAAGAGCCTTTATCTCGTCCTTCTTCATATCCACAGCGCAGAAAACAAAGCTTACAAGCTCAGACATCTTTGCGATATCTGCCGCATCGATAACTACCATATCGCGATACTTCTCGGGCATCGGAGTCTTCATCTTCCAACGGTTGCCGACTGCCTCTGCATAGCTCTTTCCCGCAGAGCGAGCCGATGCAGCCAAAGCCACAACTTCAAAATAGGGGTGATTTTCAAGAATAGTAAGGAAACGCTGTCCTACCATACCGGTAGCGCCGACAACGCCGACTTTCATTTTTGCCATATTGACCTCCATAGCGCATAAAGCGTTTAAATTCAAACAATTTACTGATGATTATACCACAAACCCAGCTAAAAATCAACTCTTTTTTAAGAATAAATATGCAGAAACTCTCAAGTATCGAAAAAGATATTTTGTGCAACTAGGATAAAACGCGCTCAATCGTTATTAAAGAGCTTATATATCTCGTTTTTGGATACTCCTCTTTCCTTCGCTGTCTTTTTTATTGCATCCATCTTCGACATTCCCTCTTTTATGTAAAGAGCGACCTGCTCCTCAGCGCTAAGGTCGCACACGTCCGTGCCGTCGTCAGCATACTCCGCTCCCTCAAGCACAAGCACGTATTCACCTCTCGGCTCGTGTTCTTTATAATATGCGACCGCCGCGCTGAGTGTCAGTCGCATTACCTCCTCGTTGAGCTTTGTAAGCTCACGGCAAAGCGATATCTTGCGGTCACCGCCAAGAGCGCTCTCAAGGTCTGCGAGGGTCTCTCTCAGCTTATGCGGCGCTTCGTGCAAAAGCATAGTTCTCTCCTCTTTTGCAAGCGCCTCAAGTCTTTTTCTTCTGTCGGATTTTTTCACGGGCAAAAATCCCTCGAAGCAAAAGCGAGCTGTCGGCAAAGCCGAAAGCGTGAGCGCGCATATCCCTGCGCAAGCGCCGGGAATGGCTGTTACCGTGATACCTTTTTCGGCGCAGAGTCTGACAAGATCCTCACCTGGATCTGATATTGCGGGTGTTCCCGCATCTGTAACGAGCGCGCAGGATTCGCCGCCAAGAAGTCTTTCGGCTATCTGCTCTCCGCGCTCTGCCTTATTGTGTTCAAAATAAGATATAAGCGGGCGTGAAATACCGAAATGCGTAAGCATTCTGAGCGTATTTCTCGTATCCTCCGCAGCTATAAAATCAACCTCCGAGAGCACCTTGAGCGCCCTCTCGCTGATATCGGCAAGATTTCCTATCGGTGTTGAGACAAGATAAAGCACACCGCCGACGATTTTGTTTTTTTCTTCGCTTCTCATTTAAGAGCTCCTTTGTTTTTATCACACACGCCGACTGTAAGGAATATCCTTATAAAGAATAATTTTCGTGAAAGGATAGACAGTATGGCGATCAAAATATACATAGATCAGGGACACAATCCCCAAAACCCCAACGCAGGGGCAGAAGGAAGCGGACTTCGTGAGCAGGACATCGTTTTCAGAATAGGACTTGAGCTTGCAGAGCTTCTGCGGGCAAACCCTAATTTTGAGGTCAGACTCTCCCGCCCCACTGCATCAACACAGATAGGCTCGTCAAACGCGGAAAGTCTGCGCCTTCGCGTGAACGACGCAAACTCCTGGGGAGCTGACTATTTCATAAGCCTTCACACAAACGCCTCAGAGCTTCGTTCAGCGACGGGAATAGAGGCTTTTGCATATTCCGAGCCGTCAGCCGCCTTTGAGCTTGGCGAGGATATTCTTACTGCTCTGAGCAGAACGACGGGACTCAAGAACCGCGGAATGAAGGTCCGCTCGGGTCTTTACGTTCTTCGAAAAACACAGATGCCCGCCGTGCTCGTTGAGCTCGGATTTATCACAAATCCCACCGACGCCGCTCTTATGAACAACAGCCCGGAGCTATTCGCTCAAGGTATATATCAAGGGATAGTTGCTTACACGGGAGTGTAAGCAACGTAAAAGGTAATAGTGAAGAGTGAATAGGTAAACGGTTACGCATTTTCTATCATAAACACAAGCTCGTCCTCGGAGATTATCCTGACTCCGAGCTGTGCCGCCTTCGTAAGCTTGCTTCCTGCGGATTCTCCCGCCACCACAAAGCTCGTCTTTGACGAAACCGAGCCGCTGACCTTGCCTCCGTTTGCTTTTATAAGCGCTGAAGCCTCGTCTCTCGACATTGTGGGAAGCGTACCAGTAAGCACGAAGGTAAGTCCCGAAAGACCGCTTGAGGCTTGCTTTGCCACAGCCTCTGTAACAAGTCCCGCCTCCTTAAGACGAGCGCAAAGCTCTCGGTTCTGAGGGTGCGAGAAATAATTCACCACGCTCTCGGCGGTTATCTGTCCAAAGTCAGGTATTGCGCAAAGATCCTCCACGCTTGCATCAAGACAGGCGTCAAGCGTACCAAATCGGGACGCGAGCGCTGTGGCGGCAACTTCGCCTATATTCCTTATTCCAAGAGAATATATAAGCCTCTCAAGGCCTGCTTCTTTTGAATTTTGAATAGATCTTATAAGCTTTTCTGCCGATTTTTTGCCCATACGCTCAAGCTTTTCAACCTGTTCGGCACGAAGCGAATAAAGGTCTGCAACATCTTTTATAAGCCCTGCATCTATAAGAATCTCTACTATCTGCGGACCGAGTCCATCTATATTCATAGCGCCCTTAGAGGCAAAATGCTCTATACTGCGTGATATCTGCGCGGGACAGGTTGCGTTCGTACATCTTACAGCAACTCCGTCCCCCTCGTCTCTGAAAACAGGCTCTCCGCACGACGGACATACGCTTGGCATATTAAAGAGCACCTCGCTTCCGTCACGCTTCTCGGGAACGGCTCTGACGACCTCGGGAATTATATCTCCTGCCTTGCGGACCACCACTGTGTCACCTATCATTATTTCCCTTTCTCGTATAAAATCGAGATTGTGGAGAGTTGCTCGGCTGACAGTAGTTCCCGCGAGTCTCACGGGAGAAAGCACTGCGTTCGGGGTAAGAACTCCTGTTCTTCCAACCGCTATCGTTATATCCTCAAGCTTTGTTTCCTTTTCTTCGGGTGGAAATTTATATGCCACCGCCCATTTGGGTGTGTTAGTTCCCTCTCCGAGCGTTACACGGTCTGAAAGCTTGTTTATCTTTATGACGACTCCGTCTATGTCGTACGCCAAAGAATCTCGCATAGCTCCAAGCTTTTCGATGTGAGCGATTATATCATCGGAATTCTTTGCGAGCGCCGTCTCCTCAAGTGTTTTAAATCCTAAAGCGGAAAGTGCATCGAGTGTTTCCGTATGAAGCTCAGCCGCGTTTCCGTCACCGTATATATCGCCCTCCTGAAAATTGAAAACGAATATATCGAGCTTGCGCTCTGCGGTTATCTTTGAATCAAGCTGACGCAATGAGCCCGCCGCTGCGTTTCGGGGATTTGCCATAAGCGCCTTCCCTTGCTTTTCACGTTTCTCATTTATCTTCTCAAATACGGCTCTCGGCATATACACCTCGCCTCTGACTGTAAGCGTCAGGGGCTTTTTCAGTACGAGCGGGATAGAGTAAACAGTTTTAAGGTTCTGCGTAACGTCCTCTCCGACCTCGCCGTCACCTCTTGTCGCCCCCTGAACGAAAACTCCGTTCTCATATCGCAAGGAAACAGAAAGTCCGTCTATCTTTGGTTCTATCGAATATTCGGCATTCTTCACACTTTGAGATACTTTGTCACAGAATTCACGTATCTCGTCATACGAAAAGACGTCGGAAAGCGAATCCATTCTTACCGTGTGAGTCACCTTTTCAAATTTATCAAGCGCTTTTCCGCCGACTCTTTGCGTGGGAGAGTCGGGGGTAAAAACTCCCTCATATTCCTCCTCAAGCGAGATGAGTCTCGCGTACATCATATCGTAATCGTAGTCGGATATCTCGGGAGAATCGTAAACGTAATATTTCTCGGCGTGGTAGGTAATTTCTTTGCGAAGCTTTTCTGCCTCTGCCAATACTTCATTTGTGGGTATTTTTTTACTCATAAAAGAAAATATCCCCTTCATTTTTATTCTACTCTAATATTATAACCTCTTTTTTACGATATGTCAATCAAAAGAAAGAGCAAGTCCCAAGAATTTTACGCCTGTCCCCAAGGAATTAAAGAATAAACGCCGTCATAATGATTAGATAGCGAAAAAAATAGGGAGAGGGCTATGACGGTATTTTTTACTATTCTTGTTCTTGCCGTTATACTTGTAAACGGCTGGACAGACGCACCAAACGCAATATCCACCTGCATATCCACTCGTTCAATGTCGCCAAGCGGCGCTCTTGCGCTCGCCGCGGTGTGCAATTTTGCAGGAAGCTTTGGAATGACTCTATTTAACTCCCGTGTGGCAGAGACCGTATTTAACATCGTTGATTTCAGTGCCACTCCCGACTCTGCCCTTCCTTCTCTCTGTGCAGGAATGGTTGCCGTCGTTCTTTGGGCGCTTGTCGCATGGCGCTTTGGTATACCCACGAGCGAAAGCCACGCTCTGATATCGGGTATATGCGGCGCAGCTATCGGAGGCGGAATGAAGCTCTCTGTTATAAACACGTCAGAGTGGCTTCTCGTGATAGCGGGTCTTTTTCTCTCAACTCTCCCTGCCGCCATCATCGCAAGGATAATATATTCTTTTATGTTGAAATTTCTTGAAAGATTTGAACGCCGAAAAATAATCAAGCATTTTATGCGCGCTCAGCGGTATAGTGCGGCAAGCAGCGCTTTTTTGCACGGCGCACAGGATTCGCAAAAATTTATGGGAGTTTTTATGCTAGGTCTCTCTTTGATAAATAAAAAAGAGCTGAACGACAGCTTTGATATTCCCATATCGGTCGTTTTTGTCTGTGCCGCGGTTATGACCTTCGGTACGCTTATAGGAGGCGGAAGGATAATAAAAAAAGTTGGAATAGATATGGTAAACCTTAATGCCGCAGGCGGAACTGCCGCGGATATGGCGTCATCCTCGGTCTTGTTTTTATGCTCACTTTGGGGTATTCCCGTCAGCACCACCCATTCAAAGGCGTGCGCTATGATGGGCGTGGGATCTCAAAAAAGAGGTGGCGGAATCGATAAGAAGATCATATCGGAAATGCTTCTCGCTTGGATCCTCACCTTCCCTATATGCGCCTCTATTGGTTTTTTCCTTGCTCTCCTAATAACCTGAAAGGTGATTCTTATATGGTAAAATACGATTATTTCGAGACACTTGAGACACTTGCGCTTTACGCGTCGGACTGTGTAAAGATAGCTTGCTCGGAAAACTCTTCATCAAAAAAGCGTCTTGAAGATATCCGCGTAAGCTCATCAGAAAAGCTTATGTCGCTTGAAAGCTCTTTGTTTTCCGACTTTCTTCCCCCTCTTGAGCGTGACAGTATAGCTGCGTACGCTCACACGCTAAAAAATCTTACCGATACAGCCTGCGAGCATTTCACGCTTTGCCGTACCTGTACCGTGCAAAAAAAGAAAAGTGAGGAGGAAGGACTCTGCATTTTGCTTGTATCCGAGATCAAAGAAAGCACCGCTATACTCCGAAATTTAAAAAAGCCGGGTGAGACACCCGATATTCAAAAATTCAGAGACATTTTACACAAAGCCATACAAGCGCATATATACGAGCTTTCAAAAATAAGCAGCGGAGCGCTGCCAAAATCTCTGACTCCCGTTATTCTCTCTTCGGGCAAATTGCGCGCTTCTCTTTCGCGTTGCTTTGACAGCCTTATTGAGATAATGCTTTATAATATATAAACATATAAAAAATGCGGCTTTTAGCCGCATTTTTTATATACGTATTATTTTTCGGGGTCAAGATACTTCCAATAAGACTTTATGTAATTTATTCCCGACCAGACTGTCATTACTATCGTAAAGAGCATCGTGAGCCATGTAAGCGGATATATTCCGTGTATGATATTATTGTCCGCGCCGCCAACTATAAGCTCAACGAGAAATTCGACCACAGGCTCAAGAAATACGGTGGATATAAAGACTATCTGCGATACCGTCTTTATCTTTCCAAGGTAGTTCGCCGCGATAACTATTCCCTCTCCCGTTGATACGACAAGCCTCATCGACGTAACGGCAAGCTCTCTGAAAACGATAATTATCAGCGTAATTATCATCGGAAGCTTAAGATTCTCAAACTTATAAAGTATTACGAAAAGCGCTCCGATGACCATAAATTTATCAGCTACGGGATCAAGGAATTTTCCAAAATCGGTTATGAGATTATCCCTTCTCGCTATCTTTCCGTCAAACATATCGGTCAGCGCGGTTCCTATAAAAAGCGCCGCGCAAATGACGCAGGATATATAGAACGGAATAACCGTATCGGGAAGCATTCCTATAACAAGAAAAATCGGCACGAGACAAAGTCTCAAAACAGTAAGCTTGTTTGGCAAATTAAGTTTCATATATTTGCAACCTTTCTCTACTTTATTGTTTGGTGATCGCTCTGCCTATGAGATCGTAATCAAGAACGTCTCTTATCTTTACCTTCACAAAGCTTCCGGGCGCTATTCTCACGTCTGAGCGGAAATAGACCTTTCCGTCTATCTCAGGAGCGTCCTCGGCGCTTCTTCCAAAATGGACCTCGCTTACGGTATCAAACGCCTCGCAAAGAACCGTGACTGTCTTTCCTATCATAGAACGGTTTCTTTCCTCATTTATCTCAAGCTGCTCGCGCATAAGCATATCCATTCTGTCCTGCTTCAGTTGCTCGTCAAGCTGATTCTCAAAGTCGTATGCGGGGGTGTCCTCTTCTCTTGAATAGGTAAACACACCTGCGCGCTCAAATTTTGTTTCCTTAACAAAATCACAGAGCTCTTCAAAATCCGCCTCTGTCTCACCCGGGAATCCGACTATAAAAGTAGTTCTGATAACGATATCGGGAATCTCACGACGAAGCTTTGCTATAACGTCCTTTATCATAGCGCTGTCTCCGTGGCGATTCATAGCACTAAGCATATTGTCGCTTATGTGCTGTATCGGAAGATCGATATATTTGAGTATCTTGGGGTTATCTCTTATCTCTGCTATCAGCGAATCGGTCACCTTGTCGGGATAGCAATAAAGCAGACGTATCCAAGGAATATTAGTCTCCTCGGTTATCCTATGCAAAAGCTTATCAAGACGGTACTCGCCGTAAATATCCATACCGTATCTCGTTATGTCCTGAGCAACTATATTAAGCTCTTTTACACCAAGCGAGTCAAGCTGCTTCGCCTCGGCAATAATGTCCTCTTCGGTACGGCTTCTGAATCGGCCTCTGATAGACGGAATAGCACAATAAGCGCACCTGTTGTCACAGCCCTCCGCAATCTTCAGATACGCCATGTATTCAGGGGTGGTAAGCACTCGGTCACCGCCAAGTCTCACAGTTTCCTTATCCTCGAATGAGGAATATTTCTGGGATTTCTTCTTTCTGTTAACAGTAACTGCATCAACAGCCTCAACTATATTGTGGATACTTCCGACACCGAGAACGGCATCGACCTCGGGAAATTCCTCAAGAATATTTTCTCTATATCTTTCCGCAAGACAGCCCGTAACTATCAAAGCCTTCAGTCCGTTGTGCTTTTTGAGCCATATTATGTCAAGAATGTTATCTATTGCCTCTCGCTTTGCACTTTCAATAAAACCGCAGGTGTTGACGATGACAACCTCTGCCTCTGTTTCTTCGGGAGTTATCTCATGACCTGCCGCCATAAGCTCGTGAAGCATTACCTCGGTATCAAGCTGATTTTTGGGACAACCGAGTGAAACAAAACCAATCTTCATCTATGTAAATACCTTTCATAACTTAAGATTTAACCAATTTTAATGATATCATATTTGAGGTATTTTGTCAAGCACACTCTGATAATCTTAATAAATTATGCTTTTAAGGGAAATAAAAATTTCTTATTAGAATTTATATTGACATTCCTCAGATTTTATGATATAATGACGTGGTCGAAGAAAAACTCAAGATCTGATCACATATCTGTCCACTTACGGAAATTGACCTAAAAATCGAATATTTTTCACACATCGGGGTGTGGCGCAGCTGGTAGCGCGCGACGTTTGGGAGCATGCAGGCGGCTTTCGCTTCTTGGTTTTTCAAACGCTCGAAACCCCTTGAAAACATTGACTTTTTCGGTTGTTACCCTTTTCAAAAAACACCGACAAAATGTTTTGACCACAGATTTGACCACTTACGGAAAATGACCTAAAAATCGAATATTTTTCACACTTCGGGGTGTGGCGCAGTTGGTAGCGCGCGACGTTTGGGACGTCGATGCCGCAGGTTCGAATCCTGTCACTCCGACCAAATGAGTCCGAGTTAAAAGCTCGGACTCATCAGCCTTCGCATAAATAATGGCGATATCCGCATATATTGAAATGGTGTTTGTCTGTGACTAACCCTAACAATAAATTTTCTGTACAAATTGCTTGTGTTTCTATTTTTCTTTGAGAAAGGAAAGGTGTTGAATGGCTATATTAGAAAACTATGTTCTAATACCGATAGTGAGTGGGGTCGTAGGTATTATATTAGGAGCATTGTCACCTTTTGTTATTAAAAAAATTTCGCTTTGGCGCAAAAAAAGAATTGATCAAAAAGTTCAAGAACTAAACATATCTGGCACTTGGACGTCAATATTTTTGGAAGAAACATCTTTGCTCAACGAATCGGTGAATATCGAACAAACAGGTCGCAAAATCACTGCAACAT
>JAZSBF010000030.1:0-2149 GCA_045602205.1 Eubacteriales bacterium | reverse complement strand
TTCCTCTCCTACAATTTTAATTTTTTATATATCAGTATTATTTTTTACAAAAAAGCGAGTGTCGCCATCGGCGCAATTCAATAAACATATTTTCCTCCCCCGAGGCAGACAACAAAAAAATCCTGCCTCTGATAAATTCAGGGACAAGACTCTATCCTGCGGTACCACCCATATTGGCGCAAACGCGCCCTCTCAGCGTTGCACAAAAATGCAACTGCGGCAGATAACGGAACCGCTCCCCGTCGGTAACTACTTGCTCTCGGCTTTCGTCCGCCCTCATAAGTCCATTCACTGAAATTGCAGTATCGCACTCACAGCATCGGCGACTCTCTGAAACTGCCACATAACAGCTACTACTCTTAATCACAGGTTTTGATACGGTTATTATACACTTTCTTCAAAAGCTTGTCAATAGTTTTTTTGAAATTTTTAAGCTCTCAGAAAGACTTACTCACCTTGACGCTTGCCAGAATTTACTCCGACGCCGTCAATGTATATCTCAGGTATTCCCTTTTTCGGAAAATCAAGAAGCGCCGCCTCATCGCCAAGTCTGAAGACCTGAGACGTTCCGCGGAGCTTGCCAAAGCCCACGCTTATATCAAATTCAGTTCCGTCTATCGTGACGACAGCCTTACCCATAAGCATAGAATACGTGAGCGAAACCGTATGCTCACTCTCTTCAAGCTTTATATCCCAGTTAAGTTTTTTTGCCATAATTACCTCACAAAAAGCATATTTTAACAGCTCTATTTTATCACGTTTTTTTGCTTCTGTCAATCTTGAAAAACAAAAAAGGACTGTATCATTTTCCACTGTCAAGAAATCAGGCTTAAAATATTTTACCGTATTTTTGCAAAATGATATTTTATTTGCACGAATTTTGTGTTATAATGTAACAAGATATTATTTTTACAGGTGGTTTTTATGGGAAAAAGAAAGGAAAAGGCAAAGCAGTTATTCAGAGATAAAGAGCTGAGCGAAACTAAGCACTATTCAAAAAAGGTCTCGGCTATCGTCCTCGGCGCTTTTTCTGTGCTTTCCTGCATACTTGCAGCGATAGGTGTGGTGATTTTGAAAACAAGATTTTCAGACACCGACGCTTTCAAAGCCTTTGTTGATGAAAATTACATACTAAGCGTATTTTTACTTATAATCATTTGCGCCGTTCAGACCATAATAGCCCTCATTCCGGGTGAGCTTATCGAGATAGCCGCAGGCTACGCATTCGGCTCGGTAGCGGGCGCTCTTATATGCCTTGCGGGAATAACGCTTGGAAGCGTTATTGTGCTCCTTCTTACAAGAAAATTCGGAAGACGCTTTGTTGAATCGATATATCCGAGAGAAAAGATAGACTCTCTGCCGATATTGCGAGACCCCAAAAAAC
Organism: Eubacteriales bacterium; assembly: GCA_045602205.1. Taxonomy (GTDB): domain Bacteria; phylum Bacillota; class Clostridia; order Oscillospirales; family CAG-272; genus HGM12713. Next base: position 765 of record JAZSBF010000030.1, on the reverse strand, counting down.
GAAATGTATTCACCGCCCTGCTCTTTCTTATTCCCGGAACACCTAAAGATCTTATCACGTACATTATAGGTATAACAGAAATGAGTATTCCGCTATACCTCGTGATAGCTACCATTGCGAGAATCCCCTCGATAATAATGTCGACTATCGGCGGTGACGCGCTTGGAAGCGATAAATTCATTCGCGCCCTTATAGCCTTCATAATCTCGGGTGTAATAAGTCTTGTCGGATATCTTATATACACCAAAATTTCCAAGTCTCACGGCAAAAAGAATCATACAGTCAATACTGACAATAAATGAATACGTTTTTTATATAAAAATCACAAAAAAATCATCGTTGTTTACAATTTGTTCATCAAAACTTGTTTAATTGTTAAATAACAAATGTTAGAATATAGCCACAGAGAAAGGTGGTAGATATTTACTTTCTACTCGCTCATCAATTAAATTTCATCTTCGAAAGGATAATGAAAAATGGCTTTCACACCTAATTACGAATACAAGATCGAGATCGATACTATGGAGGATGCAAAGAAGATCGTTTCCATCGCAACCAAGCTTCAGGGAAAAATAGTTCTTCGCAGCGGCTCAAAATTCTCTGTAAACGCAAAGAGCCTTTTGGGAGTTCTTCTTGCTAAGAAGCTCAATTGGAACGACCTCAAGATCGCTATGGAACAGGACCATTACAGCGAATTTGAGAAATACATCATCATAGAATAATTTCAATTTGTATAACTAAAAACCGCCTGATGCTTAGCGTGTT
>JAZSBF010000029.1:0-30942 GCA_045602205.1 Eubacteriales bacterium | reverse complement strand
AAATTCGATATGTTTTCGCTTTGCTCAAACTCGATATGATATAAATCCGCGCTCACGCAGTGAGCATATCGAGTTGCTGATGGCACATAGTTGCCATCAGCAATATATCGAACGCGTTAGCGTATATCGAAAATCCGTGTCGGCGGATTTATATCGACGCGTAGTGTCCTTAAGGGCACTACGCTAAGTCCAACGGATTTTTTTGTTTATTCAACAGTAACCGATTTTGCAAGATTTCTCGGTTTATCAACGTCAAGACCCTTTTGAGCCGAGACGTGATAAGCGATAAGCTGCATTATGCAGATAGCGGGGAATGTAGCGAGAAGCTCGTCGATATCGGGAATGATTATCTGTTCATCACAGGGAATATCGTATTTTTTAGCAAGAGACTCCGAGCAGACCGAGATAACGTAAGCTCCGCGGGATTTGACCTCTCTGATACCCGATATCGTTTTTTCGCACACCTTCGATACCGTGGTGAGCGCGATAACGGGAGTTCCATCGGTGACAAGAGAAATTGTCCCGTGCTTAAGCTCGCCAGCGGCGTAAGCTTCGCTATGGATATAGGAGATCTCCTTAAGCTTGAGAGAAGCCTCGGTACAGAGGTCACAGTCGAGATCTCTGCCTATATAGAAAAGATGCTCTGTCGAAACAAGCTTAGACGCGCATTCGCATATTCTGTCACTCATGGCGAGAACCTTTTCAACAGCCTCGGGGATGCTTGTAAGCATACTCTCACAAAGCTTTCTTGCTTCGTCCTCGGTCATAGTATTGTTGACGAGCGCAAGCTTTATCGCAAACAGGTAAAGAAGCGCGCACTGAACGCTGTAAGCCTTCGTACTTGCAACGGCTATCTCAGGACCTGCCTGAGTGTATATAACGTTGTCTGCTTCACGCGCGACAGACGAGCCGATAACGTTGACTATCGCCGCGGTGTAAATACCCTGAGCCTTAGCGTGTCTGAGTGTTGCAAGAGTGTCTGCTGTCTCTCCCGACTGGGAAATGAGAAGAACAAGGTCGTTCGGCTTCAGAATAGGATCTCTGTATCTGAATTCACTCGCTATTTCAACGTTTACGGGAACTCTTGCAAGTCTTTCAATAAGAGCCTTTCCAACAAGTCCCGCGTGCATAGCTGTTCCACACGCAACTATATGTATCGCCGAGAATTTTGAAAGGAAATCGCCGTCAAGCTTTGGAATGTCAAAAAAGGGAAGTCCGTCGCGTATTCTTGGCTCAAGAGTTTTTCTGAGTGCCTCGGGTTCTTCGTGTATTTCCTTTATCATAAAGTGAGGGAATCCGCCCTTTTGCGCCTGCTCAACGTCCCAATCGACTTCCTCAAGTCTTTGCTCAACGTTCTCGCCGTCAAGGTTGAAAAACTCAACGCTTTCCTTTGAGACCTTTGCTATAACTGCCTCGTCAAGTCTGTAATACTGTCTTGTGTACTTGAGTATCGCGGGGATATCCGACGCAATAAATCCGCCGCTTGCGTCCTTTGCAACTATAAGAGGGCTGTCTTTTCTTATAGCGAAGATAGTGCCGGGAAAATCGTTGAAGATGATCCCAAAAGCATAAGAGCCACGAATGATGTTAGTAGCCTTGATGATAGCTGTTATCGGGTCGTTATACTTGAGATAAAGCATATCGATGAGGTTAGCCGCGCTTTCCGTGTCAGTTTCGGAAAGGAAGGTATACCCTGCGCCTATAAGCATTTCAGCTATTTCCGCATAGTTTTCAATGATACCGTTGTGAACGAGTGTCAAATTTGCGGTGGAGTGGGGGTGAGAGTTTACGTCTGAAGGCTCTCCGTGTGTTGCCCATCTTGTGTGCCCCACACCGCAGTGTCCTTCGACGCTTGCGTTTTGCTTTAATTTGTCTTCAAGCACAGACAGACGGCCTCTCGACTTTACTGTTTTTATTCCGTCGTCTGTATAAACAGAGATTCCTGCTGAATCGTAACCTCTGTATTCGAGGGTGCGAAGACCCTCAATGATTATCGGAACGCTGTCTTTTGTACCGCTGTATCCAATAATTCCGCACATAAGTACCTCCATCAGAGACGTATAAGAATATATGCCACTGATTTTTTGATTTGCCCACCCTTTGTTTTGCAATTACTCGCATATTTGAAGATGAGCTGCGGCAGTTTTCTCTGCCGACGGAGCACCCGCCGAAAATCTCGATACTCTCCGTACCTCGTTAACCGCGATATCGCGGTCTGGCGCTAACCTATTTTTATATTCTCACGTGTCGGACTCATTTGCAAAAACAATAAATGCTTGAGCAAATGAACCCGACGCGCAGAAGATCATTATTATTTGTTGCCAAGACGCTGAAGTATGAAATCGGCAACATCCTTTGCGATAGCTTCTATCTCGACGGTATCCATACCCTCTACCATAACTCTTATAAGGGGTTCTGTGCCCGAAGGACGAACGATTATTCTTCCGCTCTTACCAAGCTTTTCTTTTGCTTCGTTGATCTTAACGTCTATCTCCTTGTCGGTATAGAAGGATATCTTTCCTTCGTTGGAGATAGTAACGTTTATCATCGTCTGAGGATATCTTGTCATAACAGAAGCGAGCTCAGAGAGAGTTTTTCCTTCGCATCTCATATGGCAGAGGAGCTGTGTAGCCGTAAGCTGACCGTCGCCGGTAGTTGCAAAATCACGGAATATAACGTGTCCCGACTGCTCTCCGCCAAAGGAATAATCCTCAAGAAGCATTTCCTCAAGAACGTATCTGTCACCAACCTTTGTAGGAATAAATCGGATATCGTTTTCTTCGCAGAATTTGCCGAATCCGAAGTTGGTCATAATGGTGCCAACGACGGTATTGCCGTTAAGCTTTCCTCTCTTTTTGAGGTCGAGGGCGCAGATAGCCATTATCATATCGCCGTCTATCTCATTGCCCTTTTCATCGATACAAAGGCATCTGTCGGCGTCTCCGTCGAACGCCACTCCGCAGTCGAGCTTGTTAGCTACTACGTATTCCGCAAGCTGTCCCAAGTGAGTTGAGCCACAGTTTCTGTTTATGTTCACTCCGTCGGGCTTTGTGTTAAGTACGTGTATGTTTGCGCCAAGCTCCTCAAAAAGTATTTTTGCAGTTGCGGATGCAGATCCGTTAGCGCAGTCTACCGCTATGTTGAGTCCATCAAGAGAGTGATGAACACTCGTCTTTATGTGACGTACATAGTCCTTTACAGCGCTGTCGGAATATGTGACGCGTCCAACACCACCTCCTGTGGGGAGCGAGGGCATTTCTTCATTGTCAAGCACGAGTGCTTCGATCTTTTCTTCAAGCATATCGGGGAGCTTAAATCCATTTCCGCTGAATATTTTTATACCGTTGAACTCAGCGGGATTGTGAGATGCGGATATCATAATACCTGCATCTGCCTTATATTTTACTACGAGATAGGCTACTGCGGGGGTAGGGATAACGCCAAGCTGAATAACGTCAGCGCCGACAGAACAAAGTCCTGCGGTGATAGCTGATCCAAGCATTTCGGAGGACGCGCGGGTATCACTTCCGATAACGAAAGTTGGGCGATGTCTGCAACCGTCTGAAAGAACTATTGCTGCGGCTCTGCCTATCTGCATAGCGCGTTCACAGGTAAGCTCCGTGTTGGCGATTCCGCGAACACCGTCTGTTCCAAAAATTCTTCCCATGAGATTTTCCTTTCTATATTGTTATTTCTTTGTAACTATTGTACCTTCTTTTTTGAAAATACTGTTAGGGGGTATCGTTCCTCTGACACTCGAGAGGGGGTAGATATTGGTATTTTTTCCGATGACCGTGCCGGGATTGAGTACGCTGTTACAGCCTACCTCTACGCAGTCGCCGATCATTGCTCCAAACTTTTTAAGCCCAGTCTCTATCGGTTCTCCCTCGGTCCTTACCTTTACAAGCGTTTTGTCACTCTTTACGTTTGAGGTTATGGCGCCTGCGCCCGTGTGCGAACGATAGCCGAGAATAGAATCTCCTATGTAGTTGAAGTGGGGCACTTGAACGTTATCAAAAAGGATGACGTTCTTGAGTTCACATGAGTTTCCCACAACACAGTTCTCACCGACTATTACAGAGCCGCGTATGTAAGCTCCGGGACGGACCTCTGTTCCCGCGCCTATTACGGTAGGACCGCAGATGGTGGCGTTCGGGGAGATCTTAGCGCTCTTTGAGATGCGGATGTCGTCTGTGGGGGCATCGTATTCTTCTTGTGGAAGGGAGCTTATAAGCTCCTTTACATACTCCTTAATCTTAGGCAAAGCAAGCCAAGGGTATTCGCAAGTCTCCAAAAGCTCTTTTGCCTGTGTATGCGATAGGTCATAAAGCTCGTGTGTTTTTAACGAGTGCATAGTAACTCCTTTTATTATATGATCTCAAGGTATTCTTCGAGACAAAGACTTGAAAAATACATTTTGGTCGCGGCGTCCCGTCCGACAAATCTGTAATGCCAGGATTCATAGTCGTGCGAGGTCGCCGAGGTGTTTTTTGGATATCTAAGTATAAATCCGTATTTGTAGGCATTTTGGGAGAGCCAAGCAAAAGCGGAAGTTTTTTCAAAATCGTTATTCAAAGCTGTCATTGAGTTTGTCATAAAATCCACGCAAAGACCGCTTTGATGCTCGCTTGTTCCTGGGCGTGCCGACGTTTTAAGAACCTCTGCCTCCGCAGATTCGCGTGACATTCCTTTATCGGTATAGCTTTTCACATAGGTCTCGAAAAGATTCAACTGATATTCATAGCTTCTGTATGCGCTTGTGACGTATATCCCACTTTTACTAACATCCTTCTTCATATCGTTAAGCATTGCCTCAAGGGCGTACTTGGCATTCTCAACGAGCAGATAGGTCTTGTCTCCTGTCGTTGTATATTGCTTAGGTATCTGTTGCATATTCTCAGGTACAAAAGTGCTGTCAAGGGGATTTGAATTATTTACAAGCAATAGATACGGAGCGCTGTCTTCGGGGGATATGTAATTCATATACGAGGACATATCCGATCTGTATTCGAATGTTACGCCCGAGGTGTTGGCGATCGCTGCGACAGCATCAAAGGCTGACGAAGAAAAAGTGATCTTTTCGTTATATACTGTTTCATCGTCGGTGAAGTTGTTACGGTTAATCGTAACAATATTTTTGAATTTTGCCTTCTCGAAGGATATTCCGCTTGATATTGCGTTCGTGATAACGCGATAGGGAACAAGGCACTTGTTTTCGTCGACGATAGCCGCAGGAGATATTTTTACCTTTGTGGCGTTTATTACAGCATACTCGGAATTATTTGTAAATTTCATATAATGCTCATCGGATGCGATGAACTTTCTCGTTTGGGCAGAACCGCTTACAGACATACCTGCAAACTCAGCAAGCTTGTTCATATCAACGTAGAGTACGTCGTTTATAACTATGCTGTCGTAGTCGTATTTTACCTCTTCGTCTTCCTTTCCAAAGGTCTTGAAAACAAAGACGTAATCGCTTGTATTGTTGAGTACAAAGCTATTGACGATATAGACCGACGCGAGTATAAGAACGGTCACGACCGATACGAGAAGTACCGAAATTATGACGGCTGCGATGGGATTTTTCTTTGAGAAGAGCAGAAGTTTATTTTGCTTTTTGTTTGGGGGTGGGATCTGACTTCTGTCCGGTATCTCATCAAGCCTTTCTTTGAGAAGGTTTAATTCGTCGGGAGAAAGGGCTTCTGCCTTTTCCTCGACGTTTTGAATGTTTTCTTCTTTCATTTATTCACTCCCAAAAAGGATTTAAGGTTTATTTTCAACTATTATGAAAAACGGAGAGGTAGGAGAATTCAAAATATTTATCTTTGTGGCGCATACTTTGTAACGGGAGAGGGACGCGAGATAGTCGCATATCATTTTTCCTTCCTCAGCGCCTTCGGGATGCCCGGGATATACTGCGATAAGGATTATTGCGTCAGGTGCCATAAGCGATATGGCGGCTTCTATTGCGGGAAGAGTCGTTGAACGCATCGTCGTTACCTTTTTGTCGCTTCCCGGCAGATATCCGAGATTGAACATTCCCGCCTTTATAGGCACGTCAACGTATTTTTTTACATTGTGGTGCGAGTCGAGAATAAGTGTGCAGTTGTCGGGGCAGTCGGACTTTGCGAGACGGTCGGATGTCGAAGCAAGGGCTTGCTCTTGAATGTCAAAAGCAAAAACGTGTCCGAACTCTCCTACCGTTCGTGAGAGGAATTCGGTGTCGTGACCGTTACCCATAGTAAAATCGACTGCTATATCACCTTCCTTGAGGTGGGTGAGTATAAAATGCTTTTGCAGCTCCAAAAGATCTATCATTTTAAAGCTTTGCCTTTCTTAAAAATTGAAGGTATCAGTTTTTCTGATTTTTTGGCGGTTCGGGAAGATGAAGGTCGGAGCGCAAAAATCTCATAGCTCTCTCTACCGAATCCTTGGAATTATACCAAGGCTCATCCCCGTATCTGTAATCGAATTTTTTGCAGAACCAGCTTATATCGTCCTTTAGTTCGGCAAGATAGCTGTTTACTATCTCCGAGCAATCCTTTGCGAACGCAGCCGATTTTTTCTTTTGCAATCTTATGTCGGCACATTCAAGCAGGGCGCGATAATGGGGAAGGCAGAAGTATGGCTGCGCCTTCAGCTTTTTCACAAACTCCTCATCCTTGTCCCAAAGATAGACCACAGTTTCTATCATATGACGGAAATTGAAATCTATTCTCTTGCACACATAACAAGAGCACTCAAGCTCAGCAATTCTTTTTTGAGGCTTGTTTGCAATTGATAATATCCCCCCGCTCTTCAGGTCGGAAATAAGCTCGTCAAGATGGCTCTCAAGAGTAAGCGCCATTCCGAGACGGTTTTTTCGTACGAACATCATATCGTAATGTGTGCGGCAAAAGCCTTCTTTGTTTGTCATTATTCTGATATCGGGCTCCATCATCGAAGCGCCGAGTATAGTCTCAAGCTCATTATTTTCAAGCCTATTGTAAAGCGAGCAAAGCGGACATCCGCAGGACTTATCGTCACGCGAGGCTTCAAAGGCTTCGTTGACGGGTATAGTATATATCTGTTCCAAAATTATCCTCCAAAAAAGACTTGAAATAAGCAGAATTTTGATGTATAATTGTATATATTATATATATTATTGTAGGTACACATAATTATACTTATAAAGTATACCATACTTTGTTTATTTTTTCAAGGGGTTTACGGGTATTTATTAATAAAAAGTGAGAGTAAAAAATGGTATTAGAAAAGATAGATTTTCAAAAAGATGTTGAAGGACGGATAAAAATCGCGAAAGTTAAGAATTTTGACGTATCCAAAATATTTGATTGCGGTCAGTGCTTTCGTTTTGAGCCGGTTTTGAATACACCTCACGAAGCGGAATTTTCAGGCGTTGCATTTGGACGATTCATTTCGGTCGCACAGGACGGTGATACAGTCTACATATACAATTCAAGCGTTTCGGATTTTGAAAATATATGGTTTCGTTTTTTGGCGCTTGACGTTGATTACGACGCTGTGACAGAGGAGATAGCATCGACCTCATCGAATCCAGCGCTCAGCCGCGCGATAGAGCATGGCAGAGGAATAAGGATACTTCGCCAAGAGCCTTGGGAGGCGGTATGCTCCTTTATTATATCTCAAAATAACAACATTCCGAGAATAAAAAAGATAATAAGCGCGCTCTCGAAAAAGTGTGGTAAGCCGGTCGATCTTCCCGAAACGCTTATATCTCACGTAGCGGATGTAGATGCGTTGTATTCATTTCCTACCCCCGAGGCGATCATAGAGCTTGGCATTGACGGACTTTTTGAGCTTAAGACAGGATTTCGCGCAAAATACATATACGATGCTGCCGTGAAGGTGTCAGAGGGTGTGATAGACGATAATTTTTTATTTTTATCCGCTTCTACGGAAGACTGCATCAAGCATCTCTCTGCAATAAAGGGTGTCGGACCTAAGGTGGCGAGCTGTGCTTTGCTTTTTGGATATTCCCGATACGATGCTTTCCCGATAGACGTGTGGATAAAAAAGGTAATAGAAAAGTATTTTAGTTTTGATGAAAAGAAATTTACTCCCGATATGCTCGGTCGCTACGCAGGCATCGCTCAGCAATATCTTTTTTATTATGAGAGATATTGTCAAGAAGAATAAAAAAGAGTCTTTGCTAAGCTTTTTTGAAGCTTGGCAAAGACTTTTTATCATTCTAACGTCAAACTGTCGGAATTGAGAAAATCGTGAGCGCTTATGAGAGAATTGGACGGGATTATTTTTTGTGCGCCGCAACGCTTACAATTGATCTTTATTCCCTCGGGAAGCATTTCTATTTCGTAATCGCCTTCAAAGTTCTCATCTCCCTCGCTTCTCGGACATTTGCAATATATTTTTCCCTCGGCATCAAGGTCGTTTATAACAAACATAATGATATCGAGTATCTGCGGATCGGAAAGAGTTTGCTCTCCGTGAAAAATGTCAAAACTCTCAAGTCCGTTTTCTTCAAGAAGGTCAAGAAGCTCAAGCTCGGTGCGCGCAAGCTCGGCTTTTACGTTGTTTTGCTCACCTATCATACATATGTTTATATCGGAATAAGGGCAGGGAAGCATAAAAAGATCGCTCTTGAAGAATACCGAAGAGTTTACCGTAAAGGTGTGCGGATTGGGGCATAGGATACACGGAACTGTGAGACGGAGCTTACCGTCTTTTGTGCGTACCACGCTCATTTCACTTTCTCCGCAGGTGCATTTCAGCTTTACCATATCGGCGTTGAGCTTAAAAAAATCAACTATGCTCATAACTCCCGAGCCACAGTGCGGGCAACGGTAAGCTATTGTGGTTTGTTTTGATTCGAGTACCATAAGATCTCCTTTAAATGAAGGGCTGTTGCGCAGGTTGGCACAACAGCCCTCATATCTTTACAATTAAATCTCAACTTTGTCTAAAACCTTTTCATTAAGCTTTATCGAATATTTGGTAGAAAGAGACTGATCATATTCGGTATACTTCGTGGAGAAAAGGTCTGACTTAACAGAAACTATCCAATTAGCGTCGCTATCAGAATAGTAGTATGCAACGAGATATGTGCTTTCGTCAACTGCTATGGGAGTTTCGGTGTAATCGTCGACAGTTGTTTCAGCGTTGAATATCCAAGCATCAAACGCATCAACCTCCAAACGGCCGGCTACGTAGCTTTCAAACTGAGATGTTCCCGTAGCGGCATTCTTTTCAGCGACAGCCTTGAAGTTGTCAACCGAAAGAGTTCCTGCTGCAAATTCAGCGATAGCAGCCTTTGCAGCTTCTTCGGACGAATAAACCGAATAAGCGAAGTTTTTGGAAAGAGCCTCGTCGGGATACTGTGTCTTTGTGAGAATGTATGCGTTTGCTGTGAACGTGCCGCTTTCATTCTTTATTTCCTTTATATCGCTGACGTTCTCGCCGTCACCTGCGAGTATTGTTGTGGTGTCGTTCGCAGCTCGAGCCGCATCATACGCCCAAGTGGAGAATTTGTCTTCCGCGGTGTATGTGGCTTTTTCAATTATATAACTGTTCTTTGCGCTGAGAACTGTTGAGAATACAGAGGATTGAGTTCCATCTATAAACTCAGCAAACTTTTTGCTAACAGTGTTTTCACCTATCTTGTAAATTTCTTCGGATACGGTGTATGCGGTGGGAGCTTTATCCTTTCCTTCCACTATTGCATCAACAACGTTCTTGATAACGATATCCTTAACGGCGTTAACGATATCCTCTGCGGGAAGCTCGGCAGCATCAAGAGTGTTTGCTTTGTACTTTGTGTCGTACTGCTTGATCGCGGAAAGCTCGAATACCTTCTTGTTAAAGTCGTCAACGACCTTGATCTCCTTAAGAGCCTCAACGGTAGCCTTAGCTTCGCCGATCTTGTTCTGGTATGCTTCGAGTACCTTGGCAGAATTCTGCTCGAGCTCTACATTTGTATAATCTGATTTACCGATGACCTCTGCAGCAACGTCCTTGTAGTTTACAGTAATAGAGTACGTGGAGTAGTTTACATTGTTGAAGAGCTTAGCATCTTTGTTGTAAAGAGCCTGTACCTCTTCAAATGTGAGGGCATCTTCGATTTCTTCTTGAATAGCAATCTGAGCCTTTGAAGCGAGAGTAGACATCTCGATTACTTTTTTGATATCGCGGATCTTTATTCCTTCGCCGTAGTTAGCCGCTATGTACGCGTTTACAGAAACGTAGGAAGCTCCCTGAGCTTTGATAGACGATATCTGCTCATTGATAGTTGCCTTGTCATCGTCGTCAAGTTCGATGTTTCGTGCGTTTGCTTCCTCACAGTAGAGAAGAAGCTGTGTAGCCTGTTCAACTGCGAGGTTTTCGAAATAGTCGTACCAAGTCTCTCCGTTTTCACCGAAAGCCTGATCCTTGAGCGACTTGGTTGTATCAAGTCCGTAAGAGGAGAGGTAGCTTGAATTCTGAGAAACGAAATTTGAGTACTGAGTCATAAACATATAAGTGAACATATTCTGCGATACAGAGAAATTATCTGTGGAGAGAGCTTTTCTGTATCTTCCGATAACTCCGTTAGATGAGATAAGTCCCATCAAGCAGACTGCGAGTATTGCCAAGGCTACGACAGCGGCAATGACCGATTTAAGCCAAAGCGGCATTCCGTTTCTTTTCGTGCGTTTAACTGGGGTAACTATTTTCTTTTCGGCGTGGTTAGCCTTTATTCTGTTGGATTTTCCCATAGGATTCACCTTTGTCCTTTATTTTTATATTTTGTGATCATTTGGTTAACCGAGAAGTATTTTACCGTCCTCGCGGATCAACTAAACAATTATACTCCTTATGAGTTATAGATGTTTGAATAAAATATTAACAAACTACAAATTTCAAAGCTTACAAATTCATTATTACGGGTAGAACCATAGGCTTTCTCTTTGTTTTTGAATAGAGGAATTTTGAAATATCGTCCTTAATAGTGGTTTTCAGAAGCATTCTGTCAAGAGATTCGCTCTTGTTCATACAGCGTTCTATGGCTTCAGCCGCGATCTGTTTTACCTCGTCCATAAGCTCCTCCGACTCTCTCACGTAAACAAATCCGCGAGAAACTATATCCGGACCTGAAAGAAGCATCTTCATTTCAATATCGACCGAGGCTACAACGACAATAAGACCGTCTTGAGCAAGGTGGCGTCTGTCACGCAGAACGATGTTTCCAACGTCTCCGACACCGTATCCGTCAACAAGGATTTTACCCGACGGAACAGTTCCTGCAAATCTTGCCCCCCTACTGTCTATCTCAAGTATCTTGCCTATCTCGGAAATGAATATTTTCGAGTTGTCCATTCCCATATCTATCGCAAGCTCACGGTTAGCGGCAAGATGTCTGTGCTCACCGTGAACGGGCATATAATATTTGGGCTTGAGAAGCGACTGAAGAAGCTTGATCTCCTCTTGACAGGCGTGTCCCGATACGTGTATTTCGATAAGCGCATCGTGAAAAACGTTCACTCCGTTTTTGGTAAGCTCGTTTATAATTCGTCCCACGAGCTTTTCGTTGCCGGGGATAGGACTTGACGAGAGAACGACAAGGTCATTTCGTCCAAGTGTTATCTGAGAATGCTCGGCAAATGCCATACGGTAAAGGGCAGACATAGGCTCGCCCTGACTTCCCGTTGTTATAAGCGTTATTTCCTCGGGCTTAAAACGCTTGAGCTCGTTTATGTCAACAAGCACGCCCTCGGGGACGGTCATATAACCAAGCTCGACGGCAGCGCCTATGATGTTGAGCATACTGCGTCCCGTGACGGCAACGCGCCTTCCGTGCGCCACGCTCGTATTTATTATCTGCTGAACTCTGTGAACGTTTGAGGAGAAGGTGGCAATGACTATTCTTTTATCTGGATTCGTCGTAAAGATAGATTCAAGCGATTTTCCGACCTTCTTTTCCGAAAGAGTAAAGCCCGGGCGCTCTGCGTTTGTGGATTCGCACATAAGAAGCAGAACACCTTTTTTACCAAGCTCGCCGAATCGCATAAGATTCATCATCTCTCCGTCTATCGGGGTGATATCAAGCTTAAAGTCTCCCGAATGGACAACAACTCCGAGCGGAGTGGTTATAGCAAGCGCGCAAGCGTCTGCGATAGAGTGATTTACGTGAATGAACTCGACTGATATCTGTCCGAGCTTTATAACATCTCCCGCACAGACACAGACGAGATTCGGCTCATACGGCAGAGAGTGCTCCTCGAGCTTGTTTTTTATAATACCGAGCGTAAGCTTTGTGCCGTATATAGGCGGATTTAGCTGTCTTAAGAGATACGGTATCCCGCCGATGTGGTCCTCGTGACCGTGTGTAAGAAAGATTCCCTTTATTCTGTCACTGTTCGCCTCGAGATAAGAAATGTCGGGAATAACGAAGTCGATTCCAAGCATATCCTCATCGGGAAATCCGAGACCGCAGTCTATTATTATTATATCGTTTTCATACTCTAAGACGGTAAGATTTTTTCCTATCTCGTTAAGTCCGCCTAAGGGAATGATACGAATCTTGCCCTTTGATTTTTTTGGCATATTTTCTCCTATTAATTTGATTTTTGGTACAGAAAACAAGTCTCCCTCGGTATACGAGCCCGCTCCCCGCATACTATAAGAGACTTATATTATTACAAACACTCATATAATTATATACCATTTGTTTGGGTTTGTCAATACGTAATTACTTTGTATAAAGAAAGAGACATACGAGAAGGCTTGAAATGATGCCCGAGAGGCTTCCGAAAATAAAAAACGGAATACCGTATTTGAGCTTGTTTTTCCTTTCGTCACTCCTTCTTTTTTTATGAGAACAGCTTTCCTCAACTATCTTATTAGCTTCTCTTAAAATGTCATTTTCGGACGGCTTTGGCATGTCGCTTCTGAGCAAAAAATATACCACCTCAAAAATGCTGTTTTTGTCGGTTTTCAGCATTATCATTTCTTTTTGTATTCCCCGTATCATTTGAACCTCCGTTTCATTTGTGTTTATTATATCCAGAGAAGCTTCTACTTAAACCAAATTCTGCATATAAGGCAGGAAAAAAATATACAAAACAGCATAACGGCAGTGGCGGAGGGGATAGCATATCGGCTTTTTTTGATACCCACGTATGAAAAATAAACGCTTATTATGTAGAGGATAGTATCGGAGCTTCCCATTATTACCGATGCGCACAAGGCGGTAAAGCTGTCAGCACCGTAATTTTCAAGCAAGGAGGAATAAGCGGCGGTCGAGGCGCTTCCCGATACGGGACGGGTGATAAGCAATGGGAGAAGCTCGGCGGGAACTCCAAGTTTTTCAAATATAGGCGATAGCTTATCTGCAAGAATGAGAGTTATTCCCGAGGCGTTCAGCATATTTATAGAGACCATAAGAGCTATGAGAGTGGGGAGAATGCTTACGGCGGTTTTTAGCCCATCCTTTGCCCCTGCCGTAAAACTCTCAAAATACCCCTTATTTCCAAAGAGCATAAAGCAGCCGGAGATACAGATGACAAAGGGAATGGCGAGTGAAGAAATATATTCAAGCATATTCAAGTGCGGCGACTCGCCTTTCTCATGAGGGCGGAGAGTATCAAAGCCATTGACGAGCACGCGAGAGATGTTATCCATATCGGCACTATCACCGAATAGGGCTCTCTCGCGCCTGCCGCGCGCCTGAGGGCAATTATCGTTGTGGGAATGAGGTTAAAGCTTGCCGTGTTCATAACGGCAAGCGTTATCATATCCGCGCTCGCGCACAAAGGATCTTTGTTTATACTTTGAAGCTTTTCCATAGCCTTGAGGGCAAACGGGGTGGCGGCGTTACCTATCCCCAAAAGATTTGCGCTTATGTTTGCCGATATCTCGCCAATGCCTACCCCGCTTTTGTAGGCGTCGGGAAAAAATATTTTGAGCATAGGCTTGAGTAGAGCCGAGAGCTTTTCTATCATTCCTGCGCTCTCCATTACCCTCATTATGCCGCACCACAAGCTCATTATTCCGCAAAGCGAAAGCGTAAGCTCTACCGCTCCCTTTGCGCCGTCAAGAACGGCGTTTGAAAGCTCTGCGGTGTTTCCAAGCAAAATTCCCGCGACTAAAGAAAGTAGAGTAAGACCTCCAAAAATTTTTCCAAGCACTTCTATCACCGACCTCTGTTTTTTAGTTAATATTAAAATTTTATTTCAGATTTAAAAGGAAAATGCTTGTTTAATTAGAAATAAATGTAAAAAGCACCAAAAACATTCAATAAAAGTAAAAAAACTCTTGACAAAACGAAGGATATAAAATATAATAGTAGTGGCAAACGACATTAATCGATAGATTTTGATAATAGATCTATCAAAAAAACGGTATCAGACAAAAAATGTAGTAAGGAGGGATCGTATGAAATCTACGGGGATAGTGCGTAAGGTTGACGAGCTCGGAAGAATAGTTTTGCCGATAGAAATACGTAAGACTATGGATATCAGAGAGAAAGATTCTATCGAAATATTTACAGATGCAGACCAGATAATTCTGAGAAAGTATCAGCCTTCATGTGTTTTCTGCGGTGATGCCGATAATATCGTTTATTTTAACGGTAAGAGAGTATGCACCAACTGTATCGAGAAGCTTAAACAGCAGCTTTAATTCAATATTAAAAGTGAAAAGGAGTACGAGCTTTTGCTCGTACTCCTTCTGCTTTTTTATTGAGTGTTAGTCGCTTTGGGTTTATTTGTGGGTAAGGTTACTATATAACCGCCTTCGTTGTCTCCGCTTATTTCGTAAGCAACCTTTTCGGGTATCTCTATATCAATGGGACTCTCGGAAGCCTTGTAGTAATACACCTCATAGTTTCTTCCGTCAGCGCCCTTTATTGAAAGAGACGCGCCTTCTGCAAGTGCCTGAAGGACATCTATATACTCCTCAAGGCAAAGATTATTTTGATACATATACGTAGCGTGCGCCACGCCAACGTATCTGAAGGCATAATCGTAATTATTTACACCTGTTATGGCGGAGAATGACTTATCCTTGGTATTGGCGGGATATCTGACAACAAAACCGTATTTATGAGCATTTTTATAGAGCCAGTCGTATTTGTCATGCTCGGATATAGCGGAGGTTTTATCTCCTTCGTCGCCTTTCTCAAGGTGCTTGAGTGCGAACAGCATGCCTGTATGAGAATCACTGTATCCACCCGTTCCGCTAAGCGCATCTTGAGCCTCTTTAGTACGGTAAACGTCAGTAACAATGATACTCGCATCCTTAACGTTCGTGTAAAGTCCGTCCATCATATTATCAAAGGCGGAAAGCGCTGTTGCGTTTGCAAGGAGAGATTTATCCTTAAGAGCGTATTTTTTGCCGGTTGACATTGATACGAGTTTTGAGGTGGGATTATTCTCGAATTTATACTCATGATTTTTGTCTACAAGGAGAAGAGTTCCCGAACGAAGCTGTTCGGGCGCTATCGTTACCGTGGTCATAGTAGGTGCTGCGCCTCCGCCTTCCACTTCGGCGGGATTTTTTGGTTTTACTATATTTGCGACAAAGAGTGTTACGAGAAGGCAGGCGATAACTGCTACTGTAACGTATATAAGCGCTAACATAAGTTTTTTCTTTTGCTGACGTTCGTTTGAATCGCCTTCAAGAAAAACTGAAATTTTTTTCATCGAAAGATCCTCCTTGCATTATTTTGATTCAATTTAGTAACAAGTAATAGTGAAGAGCAAGGAAGCGAAGCAACCCTACTTTTCACTATTAAATGGGAAATTATTATTCAGCGTCCTTTATAGAGAAGTCCATACGGCCCTTCTTGTCAAGACCCATATATTTTACCTTAACGACATCGCCAAGCTTGAGAACGTCCTCGACCTTCTCGATTCTCTTCTGAGCGATCTTCGAGATGTGGACCATTCCTTCTTTTCCGGGAGCGTATTCAACAAAGCATCCGAATTCCTTGATGCCTGTGACTGTTCCTGTGTAAACAGCGCCTACCTCTGGCTCAAATACGATAGCGTCTATCATAGATTTAGCGATAGCTGCGCTCTCAGCGTTGATAGCGGCGATGCAGATAGTTCCGTTGTCATCGATATCTACCTTAGCACCGGATTCAGCAACGATCTTCTGGATAACAGAGCCGCCCTTACCGATGACCTCGCGGATCTTATCGGGGTCTATCTTGAAGCTTGTCATCTTGGGAGCGTACTTGGATACCTCAGCTCTGGGCGCTTCGATAGCCTTGAGGATCACCTCGTCGATGATATAGTCACGGCCTACATGTGTCTGCGCGAGAGCCGCCTTGATGATCTCGGGCGTAAGACCGTCTATCTTAAGGTCCATCTGGATAGATGTGATACCCTTGTGAGTACCTGCTACCTTAAAGTCCATATCTCCGTAGAAGTCCTCAAGTCCCTGAATGTCAAGCATTGTATCCCAGCTTCCGTCCTCGGCTGTGATAAGTCCGCAAGA
The DNA here is from genome assembly GCA_045602205.1 of Eubacteriales bacterium. Taxonomy (GTDB): domain Bacteria; phylum Bacillota; class Clostridia; order Oscillospirales; family CAG-272; genus HGM12713. The sequence continues at coordinate 14,484 of JAZSBF010000029.1, read as the reverse complement.
GATACCTGCAACGGGAGCTTTTATCGGAACACCTGCGTCCATAAGAGCGAGGGTAGAGCCGCAAACAGAGCCCTGAGATGTAGAACCGTTGGAGGAAACTACGTCAGAAACAAGACGGATAGCATAGGGGAATTCTTCGGGAGAGGGAAGAACAGGAACGAGTGAACGCTCAGCGAGCGCACCGTGACCGATCTCACGTCTTCCGGGGCTTCTTGTGGGCTTAGCCTCACCTGTTGAGAAGCCGGGCATATTGTAGTGGTGCATATATCTCTTCTCGGTCTCACTGTCGATACCGTCAAGCATCTGAGCCTCGGAGAGAGTTCCGAGAGTAGCTACTGTGAGGACCTGTGTCTGACCTCTTGTAAAGAGACCCGAACCGTGAGCGCGGGGAAGGAGGCCTACTTCACTTCCGAGAGGTCTGATCTGATCCATTCTTCTTCCGTCAACACGCTTCTTGTCAACAAGCAACCAACGGCGAACTATCTTCTTCTGTATCTTGTAGATAAGCTCGTCCATCATTGTGGGAAGGTCAGGATATTCCTCGCCGAACTTTTCGATTATAGCGTCGGTTATCGGAACTACCTTCTCGTCACGGACGTTCTTGTCATCGGTATCGAGAGCTTCCATCATATCCTTTTCGCAGAAATCGAATATCTTATCGAACATATCGTGATCAAGCTCGCAAGAGGGATAGTCAAACTTAGGCTTGCCTATCTCATCGATGATAGCGTTGATGAACTCAAGGAGATCCTTTATCTCTCTGTGAGCGAGCATAATAGCCTCATACATAGTATCGTCGTCTACTTCGTTAGCGCCTGCCTCGATCATAACGACCTTCTGCATAGAAGCGGCAACTGTGAGCTGGAGATCGCTCTTTTTCTGCTCGGCTTCTGTGGGGTTAACTACGAACTTTCCGTCAACAAGACCGATGAATGCGCCGCCTATCGGGCCATTCCACGGAATATCGGAGATAGAAAGCGCAACCGACGCACCGATCATCGCTGTTATCTCAGGCGAGCAATCGGGGTCAACAGACATAACGGTAAGTGTGAGCGCTACGTCGTTTCTGAGGTCCTTCGGGAAAAGGGGACGGATAGGACGGTCGATAACACGTGATGTAAGGACTGCCTTTTCAGAGGGCTTACCCTCTCTCTTAAGGTAACCGCCGGGTATCTTTCCTGCCGCGTACATTCTCTCGTCGTAGTCAACAGAGAGGGGAAGGAAGTCGATACCGTCACGGGGCTTAGCGGATGCGGTAGCGCAGCAAAGGATAGCTGTCTCACCGTAACGGATGAGAACAGAGCCGTTTGCAAGGCCTGCCATTTTGCCTGTCTCGATTACAAGCGGACGGCCTGCATAGGTGTAGTTGAACACCTTGTAGTTTTTAAACTCGATTTGTGAGCTTATTGCGTTGGACATTTGTTTATCCTCCATAAAATATGATTTATTTATATCGTCTCACAAAGGTTTAGCACTTAATTGCGTGTCGTCTGAAGGAGAGCTTGTCCCAAATCCACACGGCATACAATTAACTGCTAATCCACGTGAGAGAATATATTTCGTTAGTTAGATCGGCGTCTGAGTATTGCAGACGCCTCAATAAAAGAGTACGGAGTGAGGAGTCGAGACATCTCCACCCTTCACTCCGACAATTATTGAAATTACTTTCTGATGTTCAGCTTAGCGATTATCGCACGGTAACGCTCGATATCGGTTTTCTGAAGGTAGTTCAGAAGGTTTCTTCTGTGACCAACCATTTTGAGAAGACCGCGACGGCTGTGGTGGTCCTTGTGGTTGCTCTTAAGGTGCTCTGTAAGATTGTTTATTCTGTAAGTAAGAAGCGCAATCTGTACCTCGGGAGAACCTGTGTCGCCCTCATGTGTGGCATACTGTTCAATAATTGCCTGCTTTGTGTCTTTAAGCATTTTTTCACCTCTAAAAATTATTTGTCACAGACACAGCAAACGGTGGGTGAACAACCTATAAAGGTCTTATATCCGCAAACCGAGCCAATGACATGTATGGTTATTATACCACGACTTTTTTCTTTTGTAAAGAGTTTTTTTAACTTTTTTTATAATATATCCCATTTTTTTATAAAACGACGAATATCCTGTCGTTTAAACTTGAATAATGGGGGATTTTGTGCAAAGAAAACAGAAAATTATATTTCTAAGCTATCGTAAATTGCGCCCGCAAGGGTACAAAAGAGAAATTCACGGTTTTCGTATATTATATATCCCTTCTCCGAGCTGTTTTTGGGAATGGATACAGAGCCGGGATTTATATACAGGTTATCATCTCCAAAGTTCTGAAAGAGCGGAATATGCGTATGTCCGCAAAGAAGGATATCTCCTTTTTTCAGCGGAGGAGGAGTGGTTTGGTTGTACTTATGGCCGTGTGTCACAAGCATTGAGACTCCGTCGACGTTTATCCATGCGTAATCGGCAAGAATAGGAAACTCAAGGACCATCTGATCGACCTCGGTATCGCAATTTCCCCTCACGCACAGAAGCTCGTCCTTGATAGAATTAAGCAGATCTATTACCGATTTTGGCGCGTAGGTCGCGGGAAGCTCATTTCTCGGACCGTGATAGAGAATGTCCCCGAGAAGTATCATTTTATCGGAGTTTGAAGCTTTATAGGCTTCCACAAGCTTTTTGGCAGAGTCAAGATCTCCGTGTATATCGGACGCAATAAACAGTTTCATCAGCGAATACTTCCGTTTCCTTTTATGAGATATTTTTCTGTGGTGAGCGCCATAAGTCCCATAGGACCTCTGACGTGTAATTTCTGAGTTGATATTCCTATCTCAGCTCCGAAACCGAATTCTCCGCCGTCGGTAAATCTTGTGGACGCGTTCACGTAGACTGCGGCAGAATTTACCTCGGAGAGAAATCTGTTTGCAGAGTCATTCGAGTTGGTGATTATCGCTTCGCTGTGTGCCGTGCTGTATTTGTTGATATGATCTATCGCCTCGGAGAGAGTGTTGACTACTTTTACAGAGAGGATAAAGTCGTTATATTCGGTCGAGTAGTCTTCCTCGGTGGCTTCGGTCGCCGAGGAAATAAGCACCTTGGTTCTTGCGCAACCTCTTATGTCGAGCGAGAACTCTTTGGCGGCTTTTTCAAATTCGGGGAGGAATTTGGGCGCAATGCTTGCGTGTACGAGCATAGTCTCAACGGCGTTGCACACCGAGGGACGCGAGCATTTAGCGTTGATGGCAACCTTGATAGCCATATCTATATCGGCACTTTCATCGATGTATATATGGCAGTTGCCAGCCCCCGTTTCGATAACCGGTACGGTAGCGTTCTCGGTCACGGTCTTTATAAGTCCCTTGCCGCCTCTCGGGATAAGCACATCTACGTACTCTCTCATATTCATGAGAATATTCGCGCTTTCTCTTTCGGTCGAGCGAACAAGCCCTACGGCGTGGGGGTTGAATCCGCATTCCTCAAGCGCGCGTTTCATAATGTCGACGAGAACTGTATTTGTATTTATTGCCTCTTTGCCGCCTCTTAGCACGACAGAATTTCCTGTTTTCAGGCAGAGTGCCGCCGAATCCACCGTGACATTTGGGCGCGCCTCGTATATTATGGCTATCACTCCAAGGGGAACTCTGATGCGTGATATCTCGATTCCGGACGGGCGCGACCAGCTGTCTCCCGTACCCACGGGGTCGTCAAGGACAGAAAGCTCCGCAAGGGAATCACAGATAGACGTTATTCTTGCTTCGGTGAGCGTGAGTCTGTCGAGCATAGTATCGGGCACTCCGTTCTCGGAAGCGTTTGCAAGGTCTTTTTCGTTTGCTTCGATTATCTCGACGGTATTTTCTTTAAGAAGCTCCGCAATTTTAAGAAGAGCGTTATTTTTTTGCTCGGTAGTCGCGAGCGCAAGGGTAGCCGAGGCAGACTTTGCGTTGCAACACAAGAGCTCTATTTCTTCGCGTAATGACATGTTTTATTCCTTCCGAATTTTATTCGTTCCTTTAATTGCCTACTTTTAGGAGCACTTTTTCTATCTCGCAGATATAAAAACGGTGAAAATCGTTTTTCTCGTAGGTGTAAAGCGGTTCATCAGATATGAAATTTTCTCGTTTTATATCGTCGGCATAGAGCTTTTTGCAAATAAGTACAAGCTTTGCTTCTGCAATTATAGGAGTTCCGTTTACCGTGGTGGGAGTCAGTCCCGTCTCGGCAAATTTATCGCAGTCTCTGCCGCTGTGTGAGCCGCAGAAATTGAGTGCTGAGCGATAGCTTTCGTCAAAAAACGAGAGCGAGAGCTTATCGGATGCCTCGACAAATTCATAAGTGTATCTCTGGGGTCTTATATATACGGTACAAACATTTTTTCTCCAAAGTACGCCAAGGCTTCCCCAACTTGCGGTCATAGTATTGACTTTGTCTTGATTTGACGCGGTTATAAGCATCCAATCCGAGCCGATAAGCTTCATAGCATTATCAAGCTCAAGTGGATCTATCTCTTTAAAACTGTGCATATATTTTACCTCCAAAATAATCGGTTCTGTATCTATATTATATATGATAACAAAAAAATCCATTCTCGTCAACAAAAAATTTTTATTTGCGGTCGTTCGTTAATGATATATAAAACCTGTAACATAATGTTACGTGACACTGTTATAATTTTGGTATAATTAGAATTGGTATTCTATGACTATTGATGAAAACACATCAAAATAAACTTAAGTTAGATACGATCATAATATTTGATCGGCAGGGGTTTTAAAAAATGAGTAAGAAAAAATTGTTGCTTTTCGCCATAGATATCCTCACGTTTTTGTTTATAAATTTAATATTTGCCGCACTGTATATACTTGTGCTTGGCAAGGATGATATTACACTCGCAGGTCTTGCTGTTAATGTATTCTTCACCTTGTTTTGCATAAGTGCTTCGCGATTTGCTTTTCGAATATATTCAAATATTTGGAGGTATGCGTCGTCTCCTGTCTATTTGAAGATGGTGATAGCGGACACTGTTGGAAGCGTGGTTGCGGTAAGTGTATTTGCTGCTTTGACGTATAGAAATCTTGGCTTTTCGATAGTATTCCACATACTCGTATGCGGCTTTTACATACTTGCAACGCTTACCACAAGATTTGCTTACCGCGTTATATTTGATTTCAAAAAAACCGAGGGCAATCACAACAAGATAAACGTAGCTATCGTTGGCGCTGGGCGAGTTGGAGTGCTTCTTGCTAAGGAACTGAGATTTAACGTAAATTCAAACTACTATCCATATTGCTTTATAGACAGTAATACTCACAAGGCGGGCAACTTTGTGGCGGGAATAAAGGTATATCCCGAAAATGACGAGATAATTGATAAAATAAAGAGAATGCCTATTCAGGAGATATTTATTGCTCTTCCAAAGATAAGAAATAAAGATCTTCATAGCATATACGATTTCTACGCTAAGAGCGGACTTAAGATAAAAATATACGATCTTCCCGTCGCGCTTGCAGACGATGTGCAGGACGACACTAAGAGACGTCTTCGTGAAATTAAGATTGAGGACCTTTTGTTCCGAGATGCTGTTGATGTTGATACCGAATTTATAAAGTCTTACTACACCGATAAAACTATTCTCGTTACAGGCGGAGGAGGCTCTATCGGAAGCGAGCTTTGCCGACAGATAGCAAAGCATTCGCCTAAAAAGCTTATTATTCTCGATATATATGAAAATAATGCCTACTCGATACAGCAGGAGCTTATAATCAAATACGCTGATGCCCTTAATCTTTGCGTTGAGATTGCTTCTGTCAGAGACAGAGCTCGTTTAGAGTGTATTTTTAATCATTATAACCCTCAAATAGTATTTCATGCAGCCGCGCACAAGCATGTTCCGCTTATGGAGCACAGCGCTTGCGAGGCTATAAAGAACAACATTTACGGCACAAGAAACGTTGCCGATATGGCGGAAAAATACGGCGTTAAAAAATTTGTGCTCGTTTCGACCGACAAGGCTGTAAATCCCACGAATATAATGGGAGCGTCGAAGCGTATGTGTGAGATGATAGTTCAGAGCAGAACCGACAGCAATACATCCTTTACGGCGGTCCGTTTTGGTAACGTTCTCGCTTCAAACGGTTCGGTAGTGCCCCTGTTTACTACCCAGATAGAGCGCGGCGGTCCTATAACGCTTACGGACAAGAGAGTAATAAGATATTTTATGACCATCCCGGAGGCGAGCCAGCTTGTTATGTATGCGGGAGCTATTGCCGAAAGAGGAGATCTGTTTGTGCTCGATATGGGCAAGCCTGTTAAGATACTCAATCTTGCGGAAAATATGATCCGTCTTTCCGGACTTACTCCGTATAAGGATATAGACATAGTGGAGATCGGACTTCGTCCCGGTGAAAAGCTTTATGAGGAATTGCTCATAAAGACCGAAACGCTTAAGCGTACGCCTAACAAGAAGGTGTTTATTGAGAGGGACAAGCCCTTCTCAAGAGAGGATATAAGCGAAAAGCTTTCTGTTCTTGATAAGGCGCTTAAGGAGTCTGAAGGAACTATCTCGAACACCTTGATAAAGCAGGCTATGAAGGAAATTGTGGAGTCTTACCATGATCCCGAGGAGGTAAATAAGACGGCACTCGAATCCGAAGAGATGAAGCTTGCGGGTATAAAATAAATTTATAATTATGGTGTTATAGAAGGGTCTGAGTTTGGTAACTCAGACCCTTATTTGACAATTATGATTTTATAAAGCTTTATTTTGAAATAATAAATAATTTTCTGAGAAGCTCTGTGGCAAATTTTTGGTCGACGTTCCCGTGGCATTTGGTCAGACTCCTGTTGTTTTCATAGCGGGGAGCAAGCTCGGCTATCTTTTCCTCGGTGATCTTGATATTGTGCGCGGGTAGATTTCTCCGTATCAGAGCTATCAAGGTCTCTTTGTCACAATTTACAGAATTGAAAAGCGTATCGTAATCATTCGGCACGACACAAGCGTTGTAGTTTATGAATTCCTCAAGGTAGATAGCACAAGCGTTACCGTGAGGAACGTTATACTGCTCTGAGAGAAAATATCCGAGTGCGTGCGGGAAGGCAGTTCCCGTAACGCTGATGGCAAGTCCGCCGTAGATAGATGCGCAATAAAGCTTTTCACGGTCCTCAAAGGAAAGAGGCGAACAGTTACAGTCAGCCGTTTTTTCTAACATTTCGGCAAGGATAGAGATGCCCCTTATCGCAAAGAGCTTTGATATATCATTTGCCGAGCGGTTGAAATAGCTTTCTATGCAGTGAGCGAGCGCATCAAGCGCTGTGGAACGTGTGAACTCGGGTGAGAGTGACATCGTATACGTGGCATCACCAAACGAAACGATAGGATAAGTAGACGGCGCGCGAAAACTCTTTTTAAGTCCTTCGGGCGAGGTTATAACGGCAACGGGAGTTACCTCGCTGCCTGTACCTGCGGTAGTGCCGATAGCGATTATCGGAAGAGGGGAAGCATCCCATTTTACAGAATACATCGCTTCGGCGGAGGTGTCATTGCAAGCGGCGAGAACCGCGACTGCCTTTGCGGCATCAAGCGGAGAGCCGCCGCCCACGCCTACGATATATTCAACGTTTGCCTTTTTTGCTTCGATAGCGGCGGCAAGACAAGAGTTATACGACGGATTTTGCTCTATCCCGTCAAATATCAGATATTCAACGCCTACGCGCTCAAGCGCAAGGCATAAATCGTCAAGCGCTCCCGACTTTTTAGCACTGTGCTTTCCTGTAACTATCATACATTTCTTTCCTGCTTTTGCGAAAACGTCGGCATTGTCGCACACACAATTCTTTCCTATAACAACGTTAACGGGAACGTAAAAATTCATATTCACGGTGTGTATGTCTTCTCCATTCTGTAAATTTTCGTGTGATACACTTGAAAAATAATTTCTGATGATATACCATATTTTATAGTACCACGAAATAATTATAAATCAATTAAAAATAAAAATCAAGGGGTATTTTTATCATTACAATACACGGTAGATATCGTAACCGTGATACGACACAGAAAGAGCAAGCAACCGCCACTGTCTGCCGTAAAATTTATCAGTCCTTTGTGCGCTTTTTGTCAGACAAGAATATTTTCTGACTTGACATCTGTAATTTGATATGATATAATGTAAAAGCAAAGCTCATTATAAATAATATTTTAGGATGGACTTTAAATATGAAAAAGTTTATTGCATTGATTTTAATCGTATTATGTTGCTCTGTTTTTTTTGCTTCTTGCATATCTGACGAAAACGAACCGGGTGCTACCGAACAGCCTACACAAGCACAGAGCGGAGATACTACGCCTGATCAGACGAACGGAGACGGCACAACTGCCACGACCGAGGCATCTACAACAGCGTCATCTACAACAGCGTCATCTACAACGGCATCAACCACGCAAGAGCCTGACTCAAGTGGTGACAGGTGGACTGATTACTATTAATAAAAAACTGCACGAGTTACAAAACAACTCGTGCAGTTTTTATAAGTTTTTTAATACGTCGTCGTAATTATTCCACACGTCAAGCTCTTTTGGGAGGTATGTAAACTCAAGAGCTTTTTTTGTTATCGGATCGGAAAATGCGATCTTATGAGAGCAGAGCGCTATTGCGGGCAGGCTTAATGCAGAGCCGTATTTTTTATCTCCGATTATCGAGTGCCCCCGCGATGCAAATTGTACGCGGATCTGGTGGGTTCGACCTGTGTGCAGAACTATTTTGACCAGTGACGAGTCTTTTTTTGAGGAGAGAAGCCTATATTCAAGAGAGGCATCCTTCACGCCCTTTCTCGCTCGTTTGACAACGTAGGACTTGTTTTTCTTTGAGTCCTTAAAAAGCAGGTCATTGAGGACGTCGCTCTCCTTTTCGGGAACTCCCTCGATTATCGCAAGGTACTCCTTGTGAAAGCTTCTGTTTGCTATCTGCGCCGAAAGGTCGGACGCTGAGCGTGCGCTCTTTGCGTAAACCATAACCCCCGAAACCTCTTTGTCGAGACGGTGCACGGCAAAGAGGGTGACGGGCTTATTTTTTTTGGTATATTCTTTTTCTATTATGGAGGGAAGGCTGTTTGAGCTGTCACTTTTCTCCGAAAGCGTTCCCGCAGGCTTTATGCAGACCAAAAACTCGTTATTTTCGTAGAGTATTTCTACCATAAAAAACGCGCTTAATCCTTAAAACAAGAGCAGACGCAACAGATAGCGGAGAGAGTGATGGATACTATTCCTACAACAGAGAGCAACTTCAAAAGACTGCAGTCGCAAGAGCCCTTCATATTGTGCTTTGATTCCGAGGTCTCGGGGGTTTTTGCGTCATATATGCTGACGGTCACGTCATAATCGTTTTTGATTCTTATATCCGAAAGATTTTTGCAGATATTTTTAGCTTTACAGGAGATTTTTGAAACAACGGGGTTTTCAGCAAGATTTTTCATAATATTTATCCTTTCTTGATTTAAAAATATTGTTCTACACAAAATATTATGCGGTGGATAGGGTATATAAATACACCCGCAAAATTATTTGCTGTTTTTGGCGTGCTCACAGAGATGGCTTATAGGACATTCGCGGCATTTTGGTGAGCGCGCGGTGCATATGTCTCTGCCAAACTGAACTATTCTGTGGCAAAAATCCGATTGCTCGGGCAGAGGTATAAGCTTTGACATAATATCCTCGGTCTTTCTGGGGTCTTTTTGAGTCTCCGGGTACGCTCCGAGTCTGCCGCATATTCTTATGCAGTGCGTATCCGCAACGATACCGCCCTTATTATATATGTCTCCGAGCAAAAGATTGGCTATCTTTCGTCCGACACCTGGGAGCGATAGAAGGTCGTCCATATTGTCGGGGATTTTTCCGCAAAATTTATCTCTGACTATCGTACAAGCCGCCTTTATGCTTTCGGCTTTTGTGTGAAATAGTCCGCAGGGGCGTACTATTTCCTCTATCTCCGAAAGCTCGCCGTCAGCCAAAGACTCAAGCGTAGGGAATCGTGTGAAAAGTGAGCGGCAAACGATATTTACTCTCGCATCGGTACACTGAGCCGACAGCCTCGCCATAACCATAAGCTTCCACGGCTCGCCCTCGTATTCAAGCGCGCAAACTGCGTCTGGATAGAGCTTTTTGAGCTCCTCGGTTACAAGTGTCATGCGCTCTTTTTTCTGCTTACTGTTCATCTGTCCTCTTTTCACGAAGGCTCTTGTCTGCCTTGAAATACGTGCCTATATGTCCGCCGTCAAGCAGGACGTAGAGTGTTTCGGGATTTTCACCGTTTATGATAAACATAGGTATTCCCGAGTTATTGACTATCTTTGCGGCATTGAGCTTTGCTATCATTCCGCCTGTTCCGCGGTCCGTTCCCGCACCGCCCGCTATTTTATAAAGCTCCTCGTTGACCTGTTCTACCCTTGTTATAAGCTGAGCATCGGGATTTTTTCTCGGGTCGGAATCGTAAAGTCCGTCAACGTCGGACATGTTTATAAGGAGGTCCGCGTGGCACACCTTTGCGATATATGCCGAGAGGATATCGTTTCCGCCGAATTTTGTGAGCTCGTCTGTCGATATAGCGTCGTTTTCGTTGACTATCGGAATACAGTGCATCGCAAGAAGACGGTTAAAAGTGTTTTCGGCAGCCGAGCGTCTTATCGGATTTTCAAGCACATCCTTTGTCATAAGTATTTGTCCTACGGTGTGACCGTAGTCCGAGAAAAATTTGTCATAAAGCTTCATAAGCTCGCTTTGACCGATACAGGACATAGCCTGCTTTTCCTCGGGAGTCGAGGGGATATGACCGTATCCCATCTTCGCCACTCCCGCGCTTACAGCGCCCGAGGAGACGAGAACTATCTCGATTCCCGAATTTTTCATATCTGATATTACCTTTACGAGCGACTGGATACGTCTGAGGTTGAGGTGACCCGTTGAGTGTGTGAGGGTAGATGTTCCTACTTTTACCACTATTCTGTGGCAATCTCTTAAATAAGCCATAATTTTTAAAAATCTTTCTGTAAAATTTTGAAAAAACTCTTTAAAAAAACGAAAAAATGTATTATAATAGAGGTGATATATCATTATACAACATTTTTTGCGTTATTTCAAGTATAAAAATGAAATTTGGAGGGTCCTTTGATGAAACAAAAGTATACCATCACGATTGCGAATATTGAAATGAATGTTGTGACTGACGAGTCCCCTGAAGTTGTTGAGGCGCTCGTAGGAATAGTTGACAGAAAAATGAGAGAGATAGCGCTTATGAGCAGGAATTGCTCTAAGGCTGAGGCGGCGTTGCTCTGCGCTCTTGATTATTGTTCTGACAAGGTGAAGGCTCAGAGAAAGCTTAAGGCGCTCGAGTCTAAGATCGCTATGACAGAGGCGGCTGTTGACGAGCTTGAGGCAGAGAACGAGCAGCTTCGTCGTGAGCTTGAGACCTTTAAGGGTTTAAACTGATGAGTGACGGAAGAATATTTTCCTCGAAAGCGGCGGAGAAGAACTGCGGCGGAGCGGTGCGTAAGCCCGAATTGCTTTGTCCTGCGGGTTCTCCCGCCGCTTTTGATGCCGCTATTGAGGCTGGAGCTGATGCTATATATATCGGCGGTACTGCGTTTAACGCGAGAATAAATGCAAAAAATTTTACTGCTGAGGATATACGCTCCGCAGTAAAGCGCGCGCACAGCTTCGGGGTAAAGGTATATATTGCGGCAAATACTTTGATATACGACAGAGAGAGAGACGATTATATACGCGCGGCGCGGGAGGCATATCTTTGCGGTGCTGACGCTATGATAGTTGCTGACATCGGCGCTGCGTCTCTTATAAAAAAATATATTCCCGATATCGAGCTTCATGCAAGCACACAGCTATCGGGACATAATCTTGCGGCGGCAGAGAGACTCAGCGAGGCGGGCTTTTCAAGAATGGTCCTTGCGCGTGAGATGCCGCGCGATGACATTAAGCTGTTTACCGAAAACTCGCCGATAGAGGCGGAGGTGTTCGTTCACGGAGCTCTTTGCGTTTGCCATTCGGGACAGTGCCTTTTTTCCTCTCTCGTAGGAGGAAGAAGCGGAAACAGGGGAGAATGCGCTCAGCCCTGCCGACTGCCTTACAAGAATATGGGAAAGAATGATTATCCTTTGTCACTTAAGGATCTTTGCCTTGCGGGACATATTAAGGAGCTTTGCGATATGGGCGTTGCTTCCTTCAAGATAGAGGGAAGAATGAAGTCCCCCGAGTACGTGCGCGACGTTGCGAGAATATGGAGAAGGCTTATAGACGAAGGAAGAGATGCTAATGACGACGAAATGGACGAGCTTGCCCATATTTTTTCGCGCGGAGGATTTACTGACGGATATTATCGGAAGGACATAAGCCGAAAAATGATGGGAGTGCGCTCTAATGACAATAAGCGTGATACCAGAGAGCTCGTTGCGTTTGACGGTCTTAAGAGAAAGATATCCTTGGAGCTCAAGGCGACTGTCAAAAAGGACGAGCCGATCGCTCTTACCGCGTATCCCGCGGGGATCACGGTATTTGGGGATATTCCCGAGACCGCGATAAATCTTGCAATCGATGAGGAGACGGTAAAAAGATGTCTCTCAAAGCTTGGCGGAACTCTTTTTGAGGCGAGAGAGATAGAAATTGAGCTTGATGACGGTCTTATGGTGCCGATATCTAAGCTGAACGCTTTGCGTCGCGCCTGTGTTGATAAGCTTCTTGAGGTCGGTGAGAAAAAAAGAAGAATTGCGGACTTTGAGTCTGTGAGCACCGAAAAATCCGAGCGCTTCAGAAGCAATTCAAAGACGGCTGTCTTTTACAACGCAAAAAGCGTTACCGAAAAATCCAAGCGTTTCTTTGACGTTATCTATCTTCCGCTTGAGGATTACGACGGAAGTGTGGAGGGCGTGCTTTTGCCAAGCGTTATCTTTGACAGCGAGGCAGAGAAGGTGACGGATATGCTGAGAGCGGCAAAAGAAAAGGGAGCTCTTCACGCTCTTGTGGGAAATATAGGTCACATTGACCTTGTGCTCGAGGCGGGACTTATCCCTCACGGAGATTTTCGCCTCAATGTGAGCAACCGCGATTCTATGCGCGAACTTGAGAAATCGGGATTTGAGGACATAGTGCTCTCTCCCGAGCTGACGCTTCCTCGAATGAGAGATATAGGCGGTCGCAGCTCTGCCATAGTTTACGGAAGGATACCGCTGATGGTCACTGAAAAATGTCTTGGAAAGGAGCTTGCAAGCTGCGACACCTGCCGTGCGGGTAAAGTCAAGCTTGTTGACAGAAAAAATGTTTCCTTCCCGATATTCAGAGAGTGGCAGCACAGAAGTATTATCTTTAATTCCGTACCGTTCTTTATGGCGGATAAGCAGGACGAACTCTGCCGTTACGGAATATCTATGCGGCATTTTATCTTCTCCGACGAGACGCCGTCGGAGGTCGACAGAGTCATACTCTGTTACGAAAAAGGACTTCCGCTTGAGCGAGCTTTCAGAAGAATGAATTGAAAATAGCTCTTTTTCAGGAAGTTTCTTGGGGAGCGCGAGGGGGGCTTCTTTTTAAAGAAGCCCCCTCGCATAATAATTTTCTGATTTATTTTCTCACACTTTCTACTTTTATGATGTCGGTGTTTCCCGAAATGCCGTTGGTAAGACCGCCTGTTATGACTATCTTATCTCCGTCCGAGAGGTGCAGACGTTCACTTGCTATTTGTTTTGCGTTGTAAAAAAGGACCTCGGTAGATGTGAAAAGCTCGGTCACAATCGGCGTTACCGCCCACGAAAGCGCGAGCTTTCTGAAGGTATGAGTGTCGGTCGTGAGTCCGATTATATCGACGGGACAACGAAAACGCGAGACAAATCTTGCCGTTATCCCCGAGAGCGTCGAGGCGACTATCACCTTCGCGCCAATGTCTATTGCCATTCCGCAGGTGGCGTGGGATATTGCGTCGGCGGTGTTTTTTATTATGAAATCCGAATTTCTGAACATTTTCACGTAATCGATGCTGCTCTCGGTCTTTTCCGCAATACGCGCCATTGTGCGAAGTGTCAGAACAGGGTATTTGCCCGCTGCTGTCTCTCCCGAGAGCATTATTGCGCTCGTGCCGTCGTAAACAGCGTTAGCTACGTCGGATATCTCGGCACGCGTAGGACGTGGATTGTTTATCATAGATTCAAGCATCTCGGTCGCGGTGATGACTCTTTTTCCAAGCAGACGGCAGGTGGTGATGAGTCGCTTTTGTATGGTAGGAAGCTCCTCAAACGGTATCTCTACACCCATGTCTCCGCGGGCAATCATTATACCCGAACATTCCTCGCATATCTCGCGGATATTATCGACCCCTGAACGATTTTCAATTTTGGCTATCACGTCTATCTTGTGTCCGCCGTTTTCTCGGAGAAATTTATTTACGTCGACAAGGTTCTGCTTTTTTGAAACGAAGGAGCAGGCGATGAAATCAACGTCGTTTTCTATTCC
>JAZSBF010000028.1:0-8606 GCA_045602205.1 Eubacteriales bacterium | reverse complement strand
CGGTTCGTTGACGGAAAAATAGACAGAATAAACGATAATTTTCTTTCGGGAGTCGGCATCAGAGCCTTCCTCGGAACACGTACCATATACGCGTCAACCACAGACATAAGCCGCGAGGGGCTTCTTCGCTGCGCTCGCTCGGTCTCTGACGCTATGGGTGAGGGAAAAGCCGAGATATCGATAGTCCTCACTCCCAAAAAGGTAATAGATATCCATCCCGTAAAGGTAGATTTTTGTCAGACCGAAACCAAAATAAAGAGCGATATACTGAAGGAGGCTTGCTTTGCGGCAAAGGAGCACAGCGAGCGTATAGCTCAGGTTCAGGGAACGCTTGCGGGCGTTGACCACTCGATAATGGTTGCTAACAGCGAGGGACTTTTTGTCTGTGACCGACATATGAGAACAAGAATAGCTGTCAACGCGACGGCATCGGACGGAAACGAAAATCAGTCGGGCTCTTGCTCACCCGGACGCGGAATGGGACTTGAGCTTTTTGAGCTGTTTGACCCGAAGGAAGTGGGAATTCACGCGGCAAAGCAGGCTCTTGTAAATCTCAGCGCGGGATATTGCAAGGCGGGACAAATGGCGGTTGCCATCGAGAACGGATTTGGCGGAGTAATATTCCACGAGGCTTGCGGACACTCGCTTGAGGCGACTCAGGTGGGAGTCGGAATGTCGGAGATGTGCGGAAAGCTCGGTCAGAAGATAGCTAACGAAAAGGTAACCGCGATAGACGACGGAACTATACCTAACGCTTGGGGCTCTGTCAATATAGACGACGAGGGAAATTCCACGCAGAGAAATGTCCTTATTGAAAACGGTGTCCTCAAGAACTATATGATAGACAGACTTGGCTCTCGCCGAATGGGAATGGCGATGACGGGCAATAGCCGTCGTCAGGGATATACCTATGAGCCTACCTCGAGAATGACAAATACCTTCATCGATAACGGACCCGACAAAAACGAGGATATCATAGCCTCGATAGAGTACGGTCTTTACGCTAAGGAAATGGGCGGAGGCTCTGTAAATCCGCTTACCGGCGCATTCAATTTTGCGGTGCGCGAGGGATATATGATACGAAACGGAAAGATATGTGAGCCTGTAAGAGGCGCGTCTCTCATCGGAACGGGGTCGCAGATACTTCAGGATATAGATATGGTCGGTCAGAACCTCGCGACAGGGCAGGGTGTTTGCGGATCTGCAAGCGGAAATGTTCCCACCGACGTGGGACAGCCTCTTATCCGAGTTAAAAATATTACGGTAGGAGGAAGATAAAGATGAATTTTGACAACGTAAAGAAATATCTTTTTGACGCCGCAAAGGAGCTCGGACTTGATGAATACGAGGTCTTTTACAGCTCGGACTCATCCCTTTCGGCAGAAACACTCAAGGACGAGATATCGGCGTTTGCATACGGTGTTTCGGGTGGAGTCTGCTTCCGCTGTATAGTTGACGGAAAAATAGGCGCGGCATCAACCGAGCTTCTTGAGGAGAGCGAGCTTAAGGCAATCGTCGCAAGAGCGGTCTCAAACGCGAAAAATACCGAGAGCGACGACCCCGCTATAATATTTGAAGGCTCGAAGGAGTACGAAAAGATAAATACACCGCCTTTCGCTATGCCTGACGCGGCAAAGATAAAAAACAACGCGCTCGAGCTTCAGAAAATGACTTATCTCGCAAGTGAGCTTGTGACAGAGGGAACTCAGTCGGCAGTCTTTGCGGGCGAGTCTGAAATGAGACTTTTTAATTCTCACGGACTCGACCTCTTCAATAAATACGGTATTCACGGCGCGTACGTTCAAGCGGTCGTAAACCGTGACGGAGAGGCACAGGAGTATTTTGACTCGGAAGAGGAGATAGAGCTTGAAAAGCTCTCGGAACTTCCCGCGCGTGCAGTTGATAACGCTATCTCAAAGCTTGGCGCGTCAACGATACCTTCGGGAAAATATGACGTCATTTTCTCCGCAAAACAGGTAAGAGCCCTGCTTTCTACCTTTTCTTCGGTCTTTTCTGCAAGAAACGCTCAGCTTGGACTCTCTTTGCTTGGCGGAAAAGAGGGAGAGCGTGTGGCGGCAGACTTCATAACTCTTGTCGACGATCCGATGAGAGATGGATGCAGAGTGCAGACCTCGTTTGACGGCGAGGGCGTGGCTACCCGCAGAAAAACAGTTATAGAAAACGGAGTTCTCAAAACACTCCTTTATGACATAGCAAGCGCCAAAAAGGCAGGAGTCGAGCCGAGTGGCAACGGACAGCGTTCAAGCTATTCAGAGCCCGTGACTATAAGACCGTACAGCTTTTATATCGAGGGCGGAGAAAAGACACTCGATGAGCTTACCGCAGACGTCAGCGACGGAATATATCTCACCGCTATGAAGGGACTTCACGCGGGCGCTGACGACGTTACGGGAGACTTCTCAATTGAGAGCGAGGGATTCAGAATACGCGACGGAAAGATATGCGAGGCGATAAAATCCTTCACGGTCGCGGGCAATTTCTTTGAGCTTCTCAAGGATATCGAGGCTGTCTCAAACGAGGTCACATACGGATTACCCTCGGGCTTTACCGTGTTCGGAGCTCCCGCAATTCTTGTTCGTAAAATGAGCATTGCAGGTGAATAATAATGTTACAAGAAAGGCTTTGTTCGTATAAGCCTTTCTTGCTTTTTATAGGGTTATTTTCTTATAAATAACTTGACAATTCTCAATATATGTGATAGAATATTTGTTATCAAAGAAATTTGTCTTTTAAGTAAGAAAGGTGTGACTCGAATTATGAAAAATTCTGAAAAAACAATGGACAAAATAGTTGCCTTGTGTAAAAACAGAGGCTTTATTTTCCCCGGTTCTGAGATATACGGTGGACTTGCTAACTCCTGGGACTACGGACCTCTTGGTGTTGAATTCAAAAACAATGTCAAGAAGGCTTGGTGGAAGAAATTTGTTCAGGAGTGCAAATATAACGTAGGACTTGACAGCGCTATTATTATGAATTCTGAGACTTGGGTGGCATCGGGCCACGTAGGCGGATTTTCCGATCCGCTTATGGACTGTAAGTCTTGTAAGGTCCGTCACCGCGCGGACAAGCTTATTGAAGAATATGCTTTCCAGAACGGACTTGACGACAACCCTGCTGGCTGGACATTTGAGCAGATGGCAGAATATATAAAAGAAAAGGGAATAGTCTGCCCCGATTGCGGAAGCTCGGAGTTTACCGATATCAAGAAGTTTAATCTTATGTTTAAGACCTATCAGGGCGTAACAGAGGATTCTTCAACTCAGCTTTATCTCCGTCCCGAAACAGCTCAGGGAATATTTGTTAACTTCCCCGCGATTCAGCGTTCGGCTCGTAAAAAGCTCCCCTTTGGAGTTTGTCAGATAGGTAAATCCTTCAGAAACGAGATAACACCCGGTAACTTCACATTCCGTACAAGAGAATTTGAGCAGATGGAGCTTGAGTTCTTCTGTAAGCCCGGAACAGATCTTGAGTGGTTCAATTTCTGGAAGGACTACTGCAAAAAATTCCTTCTTGATCTTGGAATGAGAGAGGAAAACCTTAAGCTTCGCGACCATAGCGCAGAGGAGCTCTGCTTCTATTCCAAGGCAACCACAGACTTTGAATTCCTTTTCCCGTTTGGCTGGGGCGAGCTTTGGGGCGTTGCAGACAGAACAGACTATGACCTCACACAGCACGCAGAGCACAGCGGTAAGGATATGCAGTATTTTGACCCTGAGACTAACGAAAAGTATACACCCTACGTTGTTGAGCCCTCGCTCGGAGCTGACCGTGTTGCGCTCGCGTTCCTTGTCGACGCTTATGACGAGGAAGTCATTGATGCTGAGAAGAATGATATCCGTGTAGTCCTTCACCTCCATCCGTTCCTCGCACCCTTCAAGGCAGCAGTTCTTCCTCTTTCCAAGAAGCTTTCCGAGAAGGCATCAGAGGTATATGATGAGCTTGCTAAGTATTTCAACGTTGATTTTGACGAGGCAGGTTCTATCGGTAAGAGATATCGCCGTCAGGACGAGATAGGAACTCCTCTTTGCATTACTTACGACTTCGATTCCGAGACCGATAACTGTGTCACCGTGCGTGACAGAGACTCTATGGAGCAGGTTCGCATTCCGATATCCGAGCTTAAGGATTATATCGAAAAAGCAATTATGTTCTGATTTACCGTAGGAGGAATTTATGGCTAAAAGTTCAAATAACCTTACAAGAGTGCTTATAAGCCTTGTATTTATTGCTTACGGAATAGATTCGTTTATACGCGCGCTTGAGTTCCTTGTGGATCTTGAGATAGGAGGAATTTTGTCCTGCGCTGTCGGAGTTCTTATGTTTGTAACAGGAATTATGGGACTCTTTAAGGTCAAAAAGGAAGCCTGCAGAGTAATGGCGGTGATAGTTTGCGTCTTGTCGGCGGCAAACTTTATAACAGCGCTTCTCGGGCTTACATTCCAGACTCAGATGCTCGTTCAGGCATTGCTTGCGTGGGTATATTTCGATTGTACCTAACAATATAAAAACAAAAAACAGGTGTTTGCAAAACACCTGTTTTTTGTTTTTATAGAAAAAAGACAGAGAACGAAATGTTCTCTGTCTTTTCTATGTTGAGTAGGATCAAATTACTTGATCTCAACCTCAGCGCCAGCCTCTTCGAGAGACTTCTTGAGGGACTCAGCCTCATCCTTGGAAACGCCTTCCTTAACGGTCTTGGGAGCACCCTCAACCATCTCCTTAGCTTCCTTAAGTCCAAGACCTGTGATCTCACGAACAGCCTTGATAACGTCAAGCTTCTTAGCGCCGAAGCTCTTAAGAACTACGTCAAACTCAGTCTTCTCCTCAGCAGCGGGAGCAGCAGCGCCAGCTGCAGCAACAACGCCAACAGGAGCAGCAGCGGATACGCCGAACTCCCCTTCAACTGCCTTTACAAGGTCAGCAAGCTCAAGTATTGTAAGTGTCTTGATTTCTTCAACAATGTTTGTAATCTTTTCAGATGCCATTTTAAATTTCCTCCTATTAAATGGATTTTAGTTAATTTTTGATTTTACGCTATGCGTACTTTTCGGCACTTTGTGCCGCGGTATTGTGGTTTGGCAGAATTAAGCCTCTGCCTCTGCTGCGGGAGCAGCTTCTCCGTTCTTGTCGATAACAGCCTGAAGAGCATAAGCGAAGCCGTAAAGCGGGGACTTGATGCTTCCAAGGAACTTTGCGATAAGAACTTCCTTCGAAGGAATATCCGCAAGAGCTGTAACTGTTTCCTTAGAAACAACTGCTCCGTCAAGATAACCTGCGAGAATCTCGAAAGATTCAACTTTTTCAGCGTATTCCTTCATGATCTTTGCAGGAGCAATAGGATCGGACTCGCTGATGGCGATAGCTGTCATACCTGTGAGGTACTGCTTCATCTCGCCAAGACCAACTTCGTCACAAGCTCTGCCGGTAAGAGAATTCTTCATGACCATATACTTAACGCCGGACTCACGGAGAGCCTTACGAAGCTTTGTGTCAGCATCAACGGTAATTCCCTGATAGTTTACGAGAACGCCCGCCGGAGAATTTTTGAGCATTTCGGCAAGATCAGCAACGACGGCCTGCTTTTGTTCAAGAATCGATTTGCTTGGCATTTATTTTTCACCTCCCAATGTGAAACTGTGCAGGAAAACAAAAAATCTTTCTTCCACCGAGAAGACTCTCTGCGCGAAGAAAGACATAAATCAATAATAAATAAAGTTTAAAATCTCTCCTCGGCAGGGAAGCAAAGCTTTTACTGAAACCTGCTGTCTTTGGATAACAACAAATATTATACCATAAAAATTTCATTTGTCAATAGCTTTTTTGAAAAAATCAAAAAATATTTTTATTGTTTTTCAAAACTCTTTCGGCAGCTGCTACAAGCTTTTCTCTGAGCCATTCGGGTGATACTATTTTTATGTCAGAGTCTATCGCAAGCACCGCTCCGAGAAAGGTCTCAACACTCTGAAATTCGCACTCGTAGATATGCTTAGGCTTCTGCGCTATAATAAACGGGCGCATATTCATAACCGTCAGCTTGTCCTTTATCTCTATCTCAGCCGTGTAAGGTATCTGCATCTGTATAACAGAGCATTCGGCAAGACCCTCTGCGGAAAATCCGCAGAGCATATCAAAATATTCGGTATCCTTTTCGTTTACCACTACCATCGGCAGAGAAAAGGGCTTTTCGTAGTAAAATCCCTTGTTGGAATTGCTGTATTTGATCGGCGCGCCAAGGTCACGGCGCAGATGCTCGATGTCTCTCTGTGCCTGTCTGTGAGAAATACTGAATTTTTCGGAAAGACGCATAGCGTTTGGATAGCAATTTTCGCAAAGCTTTTTGTGAAGCCATTGAATTCTGAGGTCAGCGTTCATGAGATCAGATTTTTTCCTCCTCTTGAGAGTTTTGAGCGTCTATGTTAGCGATATCCTCCGCAGTTACTCTTTTTTCGGATATCATAACGGTCACGGCGCGCATTACGAGATAAACGAATATCGCAAAGAATATGATAATAAAGCTTATGAAGTTACGTTCGGTCACGCCGTCGGTTACAAAGCAAATTAGGGACGGAACAGAATATACTCCGCTGAAGAAGAGAGCCGCACAAAGCCAGAAAAGATAAATCTTTTTTCTTATAGTCTCAAAAATACAGCGCGCTTCCGAGATGAAAAAGAACATTGAGACAAGAGCAGTGATGTGGAGCAATATTTTTTCGGGGGAGTTCATTTGTACCGTAACATCGAAGTAGGATATAGCAAGAATAAAAACAAAATTGACTATAACGGGTATCGCAAGTAAGGCTCTGTATTGACTGCCAAGATTGAGAATATTAGAAATAAAGTATAGAGCAGAGATGATAGATATTATAGCATACACAGCTATAATATACATAGGAAGCTCGATATAAAAGAGGAAGAAGTTGACGCCCAAAGCCAAAAAAGTTAGGATACACGCGGAAGAAGCGACTATCGTAAAGGGATTTTTCTCATGTCCGCTAAGCGACTCGGGAATACGAGTGAGAAAAATACTTGCCGCGGCAAAAAACGATACTGATACAACGAAGAAAATATTCGTTATAAGCGGAAGCACGGCGTCACTCCGATAGTATCCTATATCATAGTCAAAGAAAAAGATAAGATTTAACGTGCGCAGAGCAATACCTGCCGCGGTCAATATAAGCGTCAGCGCGATAAAAAGAGACGGTTTTAAAATATTTATATTCTTAATGCGTTCAGACATAAAATAAGAGCTCCTTAAAATATACATACATATCTATAATATTATATACTCATTTTTTGAACACATTGTAAACAAAAGTACTGTTTTTGAATATTTATTTCTTTTATTGCCTAAAAGTAGAAAAAAGCTCCTTATTAGTATATAAATTCATGGTATGTTTTAAAAATACGAAAGTTCGCAAATAAATTTTAAGCTTGGAGGAAAATATCATTGACTTTACATTTTTTATGTGATATAATTAATAGGAATATAAAGAAAAGCGAAGGGGAGAAATAGATATGGCTGATGAAAAGATTTTGGCAGGCGGAAAACACCTTGAATATAAGGGCAAACCGCTTGTGCGCGAGGGTGATACTATATGCTATGGCGATATGAACGACAAATATATTCTCGTTCTTGAGATAATGTCTTATAAAGAGGTTGACGGACAGAGTGTTCCCGATGATATATTTATTCAGGTAATAAATCCAAAAAACTCGGGAGATATCAGAAATCAAGGCTCGAAAAAGGGACTTTACGACGCTATGGGTATAGGTCTTGTTTGGCTTGAAAGAGCGCTTATGTAAAAAATTATAATTAAACGGGGCTGTCTCAAATGCAAATTTGAGACAGCCCCATTTAAATATAACTCTAATCCCAATTAAGCGGATAATTTCCAAGCTCCTCGGGCTCAAACCATTTTTCTTCCTGATATTTCAGTCCGCCAAAAGCATCGTCATGCTTGTAGACCGAATAACAGTAGTAATCGTTTTCGGAGTAGTAGGTGATGGCTCTTTCCTCAAGTGTGAGAAGCTTGCCGTCCTTAAAGGTGTGCCTTGCTATTTTGTGACGGAGTATGTAAAATTCAGGGCTGCTATCAGTGGCTTCGGCGAGTATCTCCTTTGTCTGATCCTTTGTCAAAATAAAGCCTGTTTCTCCCTCAAGTGAAATGTTTGAAAGATCGGCAAGATCTTCATTGAAAATGAAGCCGTTCTCGCTGTCGGCAAGATATACCGAATAATGAATATCGCCGTCCTCGTCAACAGCCGAGGGGAGAATAAGGTCGGCTGCGGAATCACCGTTTACGTCAATGAATTTTGCCGAAAATCCGAATTCGTTGTCAAACACCTCGGGGACTGCATCAAAGGGGAGAGAACAGAGCTTTTTGGAGTCCTGTTTAACAACTACCTTTCTGACGGTGTTGAAAGAGCCCTTGAAGGTAAATGAGTATCCGTCCTGCTCGAAGGAATGATAACTTATAATGTTGAATTTAATATTGAAAATGTTTATTATCAACGCAGCAAGCAAACAAACAGCAGTAATGGTATAGAGAATGATAAGAATAATGTTCTTTTTTTTCATATTTTTC
>JAZSBF010000027.1:0-2117 GCA_045602205.1 Eubacteriales bacterium | reverse complement strand
TTTTTGTTAAAATTCACAAAAATACAAAAACAAGAGGATATATCTTTTATTTTTTGATCAAATATCGGTTGATCAAAGCTATTTATCTCCCCGTTTAACCGAAAAGATAGTTTACGTTGCCTGCCATAAGAGCAAGCACGCCTTTATATATAGCTTCGGGACGTTCGTAAAAATTATTTTTCATTCTCTGCGCTCTGTCAAGCGTATCTACTGTGAGAGACTGAGAAAAAATGACTGTATCCTTCTCTGTAAACGAGGTTATCACGTTATATTTTCCATCATCCATAGCAACTATCTCGCATTTCGGCGTAACACCGCGCTTTTTGAAATCAAGATATCTGAGGGCTCTTGCGAGACTTTGGTCAAGTATGGTCGAAAGAATATCACCGTTGAGCTCTCTGGCAACGTGCTTCCCCTTCTCAGACGGAACGTAAAGCGTTTCGCCATCAAGTGTTATCTTATCTATAAGTCCCGCGTCAAGCATTTCGTTAAAGCTCTCGGCAAAATCGAGATACATAA
The DNA here is from genome assembly GCA_045602205.1 of Eubacteriales bacterium. Classification (GTDB taxonomy): domain Bacteria; phylum Bacillota; class Clostridia; order Oscillospirales; family CAG-272; genus HGM12713. The sequence goes on along the minus strand of JAZSBF010000027.1, from coordinate 1,598 downwards.
CGTAATCTGTCTGCATAACTATGTCGTTTATCGTAACAAAATCCAGCGGATAGTTAATATTTTCGAGCAGATAAAGCACAAAAATTTTTACGTTCCGCATACTTCCTATTGGTGAAGCCATATTCTTTGCCTCCGTATGATATATTTGCTGAAAATATTTTATCATATTTCTAAATTTTTTTCAATATATATTTGCATTTTTGAAGAAAATATGATATCATATAGTTATACAAAAAAACAAACTTAAGGAATGGTATAAAAATGGTAAAGATAGCTATTCTCGGATTCGGCGTTGTCGGAAGCGGTACTGCTGAGGTACTTACCGAAAATAAAAAAATAATAGAAGAAAGACTTGGCTGTGAATACAGCATAAAATATATCCTTGACCTCAGGGATTTTCCAAACTCTCCCTTTGGCGATATCGTCGTTCATGACTTTAACGTTATTTTGAACGACCCTGAGGTATCAATAGTCGCTGAGATGATGGGCGGTTCTCATCCCGCTTACGATTTTTCCAAGGCTTGTCTTGAGGCGGGAAAGAACGTTATAACCTCTAACAAGGAGGTCGTATCCAATTTCGGAGTTGAGCTTTGCTCTATCGCGGCAGCTCACGGCGTAAGATATCTTTTTGAGGCGAGCGTTGGTGGCGGTATTCCCGTTATCCGTCCTATGATAAATGACCTCGCGTCCAACAAGATAACAAGGATATGCGGAATACTTAACGGCACTACTAACTATATACTCACAAAAATGCGTGACGAGGGGCAGTCCTTTGATACGGCTCTTGCGGACGCTCAAAAGCTTGGTTATGCGGAGGCAAATCCTTCTGCTGATGTTGACGGAATAGACGCCGCAAGAAAGATAGTTATTCTTGCCGCCCTTGCGTCAGGAAAGCTCATATCCCCAAAATCTATTCATACCGAGGGTATCACAAAGATATCCCTGCTTGACACAAAGGTAGCAGAGGCGCTCGGCTGTTCGATAAAGCTTATCGGTCAGGCTCATATCGCGTCCGACGGGCTTTGCGCGCTCGTATCGCCTTGCATGGTTTCCAAGGCTAATCCTCTCTCCAGAATAGATGACGTTTTCAACGGCATACTTATCGACGCTAATATGGTTGGTGAGGTTATGTTCTACGGTCCCGGCGCGGGCAAGCTGCCCACAGCAAGCGCAGTAGTTGCCGACATAATTGACGTAATAGCTCATATGGATTCGGATTTCAAGGATATAGTTTGGGAGGCGGCTTCGGATGCCGACGTTTCCGACTTTACAACCTTCTCGTGCAAGAGAGTTTTTGTCACATCTGCGCCGCTTGACCTTCCCAATGTTTCAAAGCAGGTCACCGCGGAGGGTAGCTACGCATATATGACCGAGGCTCTTTCGGAGTCGGCTGTCTCCGAATTGATTTGTGCAAATAAAGACTCTGTAATATCTGTATTCAGAGCTCTTTAATATAAGGGGCTGTCACATTTGACGAGACCGAAAAAGTCCGATATAAAAATAAAAAAGAGCTCATTATCAGACAAAAAATGAAAATGAGACACTAATATGTTGAATTTCTGCGAAATTCTTCATTTTATGGACTTTTTCTACCGCCG
>JAZSBF010000026.1:0-51561 GCA_045602205.1 Eubacteriales bacterium | reverse complement strand
CAGCGCTTCGTCCGCGTTAAAAGACGCTGAAAGATAGGGCTTCCGTTGTTTTCTTGGCGGATATCCCCAAAGCAGAGTGGAACCGCGATAATACGCCTCTGCACCGTAAGGTGCAGGGGCGTTGTTTTTTAGAAAGATAGTTAATGTTAGGGGAAGGGACGTGAGAACCTTTTAAGGAAAGCTACAAAGCCTATGGCTTTGTGCCAAGTTTGATTTGGCGGCTAAACACCGCCATTTCAGCTTACAGCTAAAAACATCAAACATTGGGTTCTCACACTCTCCAAACCTTTTAAAAAAGGGTTTAGGCTTCCTGAATATTATCTCGCTTAATCGAATATTTTTTATATGAGGAAACAACCCGTCGGACACTTGCGTACCGACGGGTTGCTTTTTATTGTATTTTAAATTTCGCTAAATTGATTACACACCTTGAATTTTAAATTTAGATACACCCAATAGCTTAAAAAGGTTTGGAAGGGGTATAGGGGAAACCTTTCCTAAAAAGGTTTCCTCTAAATAAATTAACTTTCTCAAACAAAACCCTCTAACACCCCTCAAAATTCGGCGTATAGCTAGAGGTCGCGGAGGATAGGGACTGAAAATATCCGTCAAATCCGAGAGAGATAGCGTGATTGAGCACAGAGTTGTATTCAAAGGAAGTCAGCTTCCTGTGCAGATTTTTAAATGGGGTGTCGAGCGCGAAATCGGGAGTGTATTGGCTCATAAGGCTGAGCTTTATAGAGTCGGGAGAGAAAAGCTCTGAGAGGGTGTCAAGCACCTTTATACTGTCGTGTCGGCAGGCGGGAAGCACAAGATGGCGTACTATCATTCCTCGCCTCATTAATCCGTTACTGTCGAATATCGGAGCACCGACCTGTCTATGCATCTCGCAAAGCGCTTTTACGGCGACCTCCGTGTAGTCGGGCGCTGATGAATAATCCTTCGCAAGCTCGCTCGAATAATACTTGAAGTCTGGAAGATAAATGTCGATAAGACCGTCGAGCATTTTGAGTGTTGATAGAGATTCGTAGCCGGATGAATTGTAAACTATCGGGATATTCAAATCCCCCCTCACAAGTGCAAGCGCCTCTGCGATAGAGTCAGCAAAATGAGTGGGAGTGACAAGATTTATGTTGTGAGCGCCCATATCGCGAAGCTCGAGTATAAGCGAGGCAAGCTCGCTTACAGAAAGCGCCTTTCGATTTCCGCCGCCGCGGCTTATTATCTTGTTTTGACAAAAAACACACTGAAGATTACAGCCACAGAAAAAGATAGTCCCCGAGCCGCGTGAGCCGCTTATAGGCGGTTCTTCCCAAGGATGCAGGCTTGCACGTGAGATGGTTATTCCTTTAGCTTCGCCGCAGATACCCCTCTCTCCCTGTGCTCTGCTTGCCGAGCAAGCTCTCGGACATAATACGCATTTCTCCATATCTTCACCTCCCATCTGTTTGCATTTTATATTATACATTCAAAATAGCCGTAAATCAATAAAGAATTTACAGAATATATAAAAAAACAGACAATTTTGTGGTATAATATACGCAGAAAGTCTTGCAAAGCAATCCTTTGGGGCGTTTGCGCCCCTATGCGCACTGTCATGCGCCTGCGTAATTGACGGCTTCGCAAAAATGCCCTTGCAAGCAAGCATTTTTGCTTCATGGTATAATATGATTGAAATTAAAAAACAAAGCTTTTAGGGGATAGATTATGGATAACATAAAAACGGCAGAGATACTTTGTGTGGGAACTGAGCTTTTGCTTGGCGACATTGTTAATACCAACGCGGCTTTTTTGTCACAGAGACTTGCCGAGCTTGGAATAAACGTATACAGACATACGGTGGTCGGAGATAATCAGGAGCGACTCAAGGCGGCGCTTGAGAGCGCGCTTGATAGTGCCGACCTCGTTATAACGAGCGGCGGACTCGGTCCGACATACGACGACCTCACCAAAGAGACAGTTGCTGAGTATTTCGGGAGAGAGATGAGAGAGGACGCTCACTCGCTCGGTCGTATAGAGGAATATTTTAAAAGGACAGGAAGGGTAATGACCGAAAATAATCGCAAGCAGGCGATGATGCCCGAGGGTGCGGTGATATTCGATAACGATTACGGAACAGCGCCCGCATTGGCTATTTGTGGCGGAGACAATGACTCTAAGACGGTTATCATGCTTCCCGGTCCGCCAAGCGAGATAGTGCCGATATTCAAGGAAAAGGTGATGCCCTATCTTATGGAGCGCCGCAACAGCGTTATAGCAAGCCGTAACGTCCATATCTTCGGAATGGGAGAATCGGCGGTCGAGAACGAGATATCCGAAATAATGAAAAATTCTAAAAATCCTACAATAGCTCCGTACTGCAAGGAGGGAGAGGTGCGGTTGCGCATAACGGCATCTGCAAAAAGTGAAAAAGAGGCACTTGATATCTGTGACGGCGCAATAGATAAAATCACAAAAACCGAGGTTGGAAAATATATTTACGGTATAGACGTTGAGTCTCTTGAAAAAGCGGCTATCGCGCTTTTGAGAGAAAAAGGGTTGACGCTTGCTTGTGCCGAATCCTGCACAGGAGGGCTTATATCGAAAAGGATAACCGATATTGCGGGATGCTCTGACGTTTTTGTGGGAAGCTGTGTAAGTTACGCAAACGAGGCAAAGGTAAAATTGCTTGGTGTGAGTGAGGAGACCTTGAGAGAGTGGGGAGCTGTGTCCGAGCAGACCGCAAAAGAGATGGCAAGAGGGGTGAGAAATGTCCTTGGGACAGACATAGGAGTATCTGTTACGGGAATTGCAGGACCCGGCGGAGGAACTCCCGAAAAGCCTGTCGGAACGGTGTTTTTGGGCATCAGCACAAGAAAAGGCGAGCAGGTCAGAAGGCTCTCTCTTTCGGCTATGCGAAGCAGAGATTATATAAGATGCGTTTCGGCAAGCAATATTTTTGATATGATAATATCGGCTCAGATATAAAAATATAAAAAATACCAAAAAAAATGTGAAAAAAGTTAAATTTTTGACAAAAAAAGTATTGATTTTTTAAGAGTAATATATTACAATATTTAATATCGTCAAATTTGCGACAAAACGTTTTTCAAAGAGGTTTTAGGTTTTTATGGAAAAGATCAAAAGAATTGGCGTGCTTACATCGGGCGGCGATGCCCCCGGAATGAATGCTGCCATAAGAGCGGTAACGCGAAAGGCTCTTGAAGAGGGCATTGAGGTAATGGGTATCATAGGCGGATACAGCGGACTTATTGAAGACAATCTTATCAAGATGAAGTCCGGTAGCGTGTCCAACATTATCTCTCACGGAGGAACGATTCTTTATTCTAACCGTTGCCTTGAATTCAAGACAGAGGAAGGTATGGCTAAGGCAGTAGCTACCTGTAAGAGACATGAAATAGATGCTATCGTGGCGATAGGCGGAGACGGAACATTCCGCGGAGCTACCGATCTCAGCTTACGCGGTATTCCTACCATTGGAGTTACGGGAACGATAGATAACGATATAACGGCTACCGACTATACCGTCGGATTTGACACTGCGATGAATACTATCATAGATACGCTTGACCGTTTGTGCGACACCTGTGAGTCTCACGCGCGTTGTAACGTGGTTGAGGTCATGGGACGTGAGTGCGGACTTCTTGCGCTCAATTCCAGCATTGCCGCAGGCGCTATGGGCGTATGTATTTCCGAGGTCGACTACAACGAGGAAAAAATGATCCGGAATATCATCAAGGCTAAGAATGACGGTAAGAGAGGAATGATCGTTGTTGTCAGCGAGGCTTTGTTTGAAATCGATGAAAACGGAAACAAGATACGTTACGGTGAGGCGCTTGCTAAGAAGATAGAGGAGCAGACAGGAATTGAAACAAAGTTTGCTCGCTTGGCACACGTTGTAAGAGGAGGTTCTCCCACACTTCGTGACAGGCTTACAGCTACCCGTATGGGAACAAAGGCTGTTGAGCTTCTTATTGCGGGTGAAAGCAACAGAGTAGTTATTGAGGACGACGGAGAGATCACAAGTCTTGACATAGTATTCGCGCTTACAACAGACCGTATGTATAAGGGTAAGCTCAAGGATGGCGATCTTGACAAGTTCAGCGCTGAGGAGATAGCTGAGATGGAAGCTATCTGTGAGAAGAGACGCCTTGAGATACAAGCTCTTTACAAAATGGCGAAGGAAGTTCGCAGATAAATCGTAGACTACTAAAAAGGGGCTGCCTCAAATTTGTGTTTGAGACAGCCTCAGAAATTTCTTTATGAGGATAGTATGAGCAGAAGAAAAAATTATTTGCTTGGAATGAAGGCGGGTATACCGATAGCACTGGGATACTTTGCGGTGGCGATCACGCTTGGTATCGCCGCAAAAAATGCGGGGCTGTCTCCTTTTCAGGCAACACTCACAAGCTTTCTTATAAACGCCTCGGCGGGAGAATACATAGGCTTTTCTCTGATCGCTGTGGGCGCAAGCTATGCTGAAGTCTTTATTATGGAGGCGATAGCTAACGCGCGATATATGCTTATGTCGGCGGCACTCAGCCAAAAGCTGAAGCCGGGTGTGGGTACATTTCAGAGGATGCTTCTCGGATACTGTATCACCGACGAAAATTTTGGCGTGTCGATAGCGCTTGACGAAAGACTTGACCCCTTTTATACATACGGAGTAGCAAGTGTGGCAATACCCGGTTGGTCGCTTGGAACGCTTTTTGGAGCTATACTCGGCAATATTTTGCCAATAAATCTTCTCAGCGCCCTCGGTGTCAGCCTTTACGGTATGTTTATCTCGGTGTTTATACCCGAATCGAGAAAGAGCAAGATAGTCGCGGGACTCGTGGCTATAAGCTTTGCGCTCAGCTATGCGGTCTCTGTAATTCCGATATTCGACACTATATCCGACGGAATAAAGATAATCGTTCTGACGGTCGTAATATCTCTTGCCGCAGCTTTTATCTTCCCTGTAAAGGAGGACAAAGAGAATGACGCATAACGTTTATAGTTATATTTTCGGAATGGCGCTGGTCACATATCTCATCAGAGTGCTTCCGCTCACGCTTATCAGAAAAGAGATAAAAAACAGAGTTTTGCGCTCGTTCCTTTACTATGTTCCGTACGTTACCTTGGCGGTGATGACTTTTCCCGCAATACTCAGTGCCACGCAGACACCGATATCGGCGCTTGCAGCTCTTGTTGTCGCAATACTTCTCGCGTATTTTGGCAAAGGTCTTTTCACCGTTGCGGTGTTGAGCTCGGTAACTGTTTTTGTAATAGAGCTCTTTATAAAATAAAGAGACGCGGCTCTTGACAATATCACTCTTTTGTGATAAAATATATAAGTTATAATGAAATTGAAATTAAAGGAGCTATAAAAATGCATTGGTCGGAAGAAATTGCAGAAAAGCTTATTGAACGCAATCCTAATAAAGAAGAATATGTCTGCGCGGCAGGTGTAAGCCCGTCAGGCTCTGTTCACATCGGAAACTTCAGAGATCTGGCGACTCCTCTGTTTGTTGTAAAGGCGTTGCAGAAAAAGGGCAAAAAGGCAAGACTTCTTATATCTTGGGATGAGTACGATCGTTGCCGTAAGATCCCTGCGAACGTTCAGGCGGTCGTTGGAGATAGCTATGATAAATATATAGGCTGTCCTTACGTTGACATTCCCGACCCTTGGGGATGTCACGAGAACTACGCAAAGCACTTTGAGGAGGAATTCCTCAAGGGAATAGAACCCTTCGGTATTGAGCTTGACTGTCGTTATCAGGCAGATATGTACCGTTCGGGAAAATATACAAAGGATATCATAGAGTCTCTTCAGAAAAGAGGAGAGATATTCGAGATACTCGATTCCTTCAAGACAAAGGATACAAGCAAATCCGAGGAGGAGCTTCGCGCAGAGCACGATAAGGAGAAGGAAAATTACTATCCTGTAAGCATATTCTGCCCCGAGTGTAAGACCGATTTCACCACGATAACCTCTATAAATGATGATTGCACAGAGGCTGAATATACATGCCGCTGCGGTCACAAGGGTCACTTCAACTTTCTTGAGAATTTCAACTGTAAGCTCGGTTGGAAGGTTGACTGGGCTATGCGTTGGAGATACGAGCAGGTCGACTTTGAGCCCGGCGGAAAGGATCACGCAGCTCCCACAGGCTCTTACAACAACTCCAAGATAATATCCAAAAAGATATTCGGACACGAAGCGCCCTTGTTCCAAGGATATGAATTTATCGGTATCAAGGGTATGACGGGTAAAATGTCGAGCTCGTCGGGTCTTAACCTCACTCCCGAAACGCTTCTTAAAATATATCAGCCCGAGGTACTTCTCTGGCTTTACGCTAAGACAGAGCCCACAAAGGCGTTCGATATATGCTTTGATGACGGAATACTCAGACAGTATTTTGAGTTTGACAAGATGCTCACTGAGGTTCGTGAGGGCAAGGCAAACGAGTTTACTCAGTCGGTAATGTATAACGCGTCTGTAAACGGAAGAGAGATAGAAACAGTTCCGATGGGACTTATCGTTCAGCTTGGCTCGGTAGTTAACTTCAATGTGCCGATGCTTGAAACAGTATTTGAGAAGATAGGAACTCCCTATAAATACGAGCAGTTTGCCGACAGACTTGAAAGAGCAAAATTCTGGCTTGAGCAGTGCGCTCCTGAAAACGTTAACAGACTTCGCAAGGGACGCAACTGGGATATATACTCCGCGATGGATGAGAACGAGAAGAAGGAGATCGAGCTTCTTCACAGCTTCCTTTCAGGTGACGGATACACTCTTGACGACCTTAACGCAGAGCTTTACGCTATTCCCAAGCGTGTTTACGGCGAGGGATTTTCTGATAAAGAGCTGAAGGGAATTCAGGGAACTTTCTTTAAGAACGTTTATAAGCTCCTTATAGATCGCGACAAAGGACCGAGACTCTATCTTTTCCTTTACGCCATAAACAAAGAGGATTATATAGGATTGCTTGATTTCTCGTATCCCGCTACCGAGGCAGAGCTTGCTCCCGAGGAGGAGACGGTCGAGGAGGTAGCCCAGGAGAGAGTTTACGGCGACCCCGATCCCGTAGAGCCTGTCAAGGAGGAGATAGATATAGATATCTTCTCAAAGATAGACCTCAGAGTATGCAAGATAGAAAAGGCGGCAGAGATAAGAAAGTCTCATAGCTGTCTCAAGCTCACACTTAATGACGGTATAGGACAGAGAGTTATCGTTTCCAGCATCAAGGGCGAGTACAAGCCCGAGGAGCTTGTCGGAAAGAAGATAATCGTCGTTGCTAACCTCAAGCCTGCTCGCTTTGCGGGTGTTACAAGCAACGGAATGCTTCTCGCCGGTACTAACAACGCTTGCGGCTGCAAGGTCGTATTCGTTGACGATATGATTCCAGAGGGAACTCAGATTAAATAATAGTAAAACACATCGGAGGAGCTTCAGAAAAGCTCCTCCGATAATTTTTTGTATTAAATAAAGAGTTTATTCAAGCTCGAAAGCTCCCGTGTAGAGCTGATAATATTTGCCCTTTTGAGCTATGAGAGCCTCGTGGCTTCCTCGCTCGATTATAACTCCGCCCTCAAGAACCATTATAACGTCGGAGTTTCTTACGGTTGAAAGTCTGTGCGCTATAACGAATACCGTTCTGCCCTTCATAAGAGCATCCATTCCGCTCTGTACGATGGCTTCGGTCCTCGTGTCTATCGAGGATGTCGCCTCGTCGAGTATCATAACGGGCGGGTCTGCCACGGCGGCGCGCGCTATTGAGATAAGCTGACGTTGTCCTTGGGAGAGGTTAGCTCCGTTAGAGGTAAGCATAGTATTATAGCCCTCGGGTAGTCTTGTGATAAAGTCGTGCGCGTTTGCAAGCTTTGCGGCACTTATACATTCCTCATCGGTAGCGTCAAGCTTTCCGTATCGGATGTTTTCCATAACGCTTCCCGTGAAGAGATTTGTATCCTGCAAAACTATTCCAAGCGAGCGGCGAAGGTCTGCCTTCTTTATCTTGTTGATATTTATGCCGTCATAGCGTATCTTGCCGTCGTCAATATCGTAAAATCTGTTTATAAGATTTGTTATCGTGGTCTTTCCCGCACCCGTAGCTCCTACAAACGCCACCTTTTGACCCGGCTCGGCATAGAGAGTGACGTCGTGAAGGACTAATTTTTCTGGGGTATATCCGAAATCCATATGCTCGATACGGACGTCTCCGCAAAGCTTTGTGTAGGTAATGCTTCCGTCAGCCGAGTGCGGATGCTTCCATGCCCACATTCCTGTTCTTTCAGCGCATTCGACTATCTTTCCGTCGACCTCTTTTGCGTTGACAAGAGTAACGTATCCCTCGTCGGTCTCAGGCGCTTGATCCATAAGCTCAAAGACACGTCCCGCACCCGCAGATGCCATAACTATCGAGTTAAGGAGCTGAGATAGCTGACTTACGTTATTCGTGAACTGTCTTGCCATATTGAGAAAGGGAATGACAATTTCGACACCGATGACGGCATTGCCCGTTATAAGCGTTGATATCGATACGTTTGGAACGTTGCCGATAAGGATAAGCGCTCCTCCCACGAATGCGATAAGAACGTAAAGGATATTTCCTATATTGCCCATTATAGGCATCAGAATGTTTGCGAATCTGTTAGCCGAGGTGGCGTCCTTGCAGAGCTGTTCGTTGACGGCGTCAAAATCCATACCGCTTTGCTTTTCGTGGCAAAATACCTTGATGACCTTCTGCCCGTTCATCATTTCCTCAATGAAGCCCTCGGTCTTACCCATTGCCTTTTGCTGCTTCATAAAGTATTTTGCGCTGTTTCCGCCGATCTTTTTAGTTACGATGACCATTGCAATAACGCCGACGAGTATTACGAGCGCAAGCCAGACACTGAGAAAGAGCATATTGAAGACGAGTATCGTGAGTATGAGCGACGAGGTTATAATCTGAGGAATACAGCGTGAGATAAGCTCCCTGAGCGTATCGATATCGTTTGTATAATACGACATAATGTCGCCGTGATGTGTTGTATCAAAGTAACGGAGGGGTAGAGACTGCATTCCCTCAAACATACGCTGACGCGTTTTGTTGAGAAATCCCTGAGTTATGGTAGCCATAATACGAGTGTAAAGGAATGAAGCTATAATTCCTATTACGTAGATCAAAGCCATAATTGCTATAAGCGTCAGAATATCACTGCTCACGGCACTCCAGCCATGCTCTACTCCGTTCTTGATGTGTGTGATAAGCTTGCTCATAAAGATACTTGATACCGACGAGCCGATAGCGGTGAGAAGAATACATATCATAACTATGATAAGCTTGGGACGGTAATCGGCAAAGAGCATTTTGAAAATTCTTGATATAACGCCTTTTTTCATAGGAGGGCGTCCGTTCTTCTTCATTTTAGGTTGTTTATTATTCATTTTCGTCACCTCCCTTTACCTGTGATTCGTAGACTTCACGGTAAATGGGGCTTATCTTCATAAGCTCGTCGTGATTACCTATCGATTCTATACTTCCGTTTTCCATAACGATTATTTTGTCAGCGTGCTGTACCGAGGATATTCTCTGCGCTATGATTATCTTTGTCGTGCCGGGTATCTCTTCGGCAAACTCGCGGCGGATAAGAGCGTCGGTCTTTGTATCGACAGCGCTCGTAGAGTCGTCAAGGATAAGGATCTTAGGCTTTTTAAGAAGCGCGCGCGCAATGCAAAGACGCTGCTTCTGACCGCCCGATACGTTAGTTCCTCCCTGCTCGATATAGGTGTCGTACTTGTCGGGGAATTTCTGAATGAATTCGTCAGCCTGAGCGAGCTTGCAGATGCGCTCCATCTCCTCGTCGGATGCGTTCGGGTCTCCCCAGCGAAGGTTGTCCTTTATAGTTCCTGAGAAAAGGAGATTCTTCTGGAGTACAACGGCAACGTTGTTTCGAAGCGCTTCAAGGTTATATTGCTTAACATCAACGCCACCCACCGTGAGCGAGCCCTCGGTGACGTCATAAAGTCTTGGGATAAGCTGTATAAGCGAGGTCTTACTGCTTCCTGTTCCTCCGATTATACCGACCGTCTCGCCCGAGGCGATAGATATGTTTATATTGGAAAGCGAGAACTTTTCAGCGCCCTCGGAGTATTTGAAGCTTACGTTTTCAAATACGATGCTTCCGTCAGCTACCTCGTGGATTGCATTCTCGGGGCTTGATATAGAGCTCTTTTCTGTGAGCACCTCGGTGATACGCTTTGCCGATGCTATCGACATAGCTATCATAACGATTATCATCGAGAGCATCATAAGACTCATAAGTATCTGCACACCGTAGGTTATAAGCGCGGCAAGCTCACCCACCTGGAGCTCGGACTCCTTGGTAACTATTATAAAATAAGAGCCTATTAGCGAAACAGACACCATAAGCGCGTTCATACAGAACTGCATAAGCGGATTGTTAAGGGCAAGGATCTTTTCAGCCTTTGTAAAGTCAGCACAGACATCGTCAGAGGCTTTTTTGAATTTGTCGGTCTCATACTTCTCGCGAACAAAAGCTTTGACGACTCTCATTGCGCCAACGTTCTCTTGGATAGAGTTATTGAGCGTGTCGTATTTCTTGAATACGGCATGGAAGATGCCCCAGGAATTTTTAACTATGAGCGCAAGTCCGATAGCAAGGAAGGGGATTATTATAGCAAATGAGAGCGATACCGACGGGCTGACTATAATAGCCATAGTAAGCGCGAATATTATCATAAGCGGCGCTCTGACGGCTGTGCGGATTATCATCATATATGACATCTGCACGTTCATAACGTCGGTAGTAAGGCGTGTGACAAGGCTTGAGGTTGAGAATTTATCTATATTGGTGAAAGAAAAATTCTGGATAGAGTAATACATATCGTGTCTCAGATTTTTTGCGAATCCGCAGGAAGCGATCGCGCAAAAATGTCCCGAGAGAACTCCAAACATCAAAGACGTAAACGCCAGAACGACGAGCTTAGCCCCGTATTTAAAGAGCGTGGACATTTCACATCCGAGTTCAATATTGTTTACAAGCTTTGCTGTGACGAATGGGATTATACATTCGACCACCACCTCAGCGGCAACAAAGAGCGGAGCGAGAATTGAGCTTAATTTATATTCTCGAACGCTCTTCAAAAGTTGTTTGAGCATAAGTTTCCTCCATAAGATAAAACATCATATTTTATCATTATACAACAAATGAATTAAATATTAAAGGTGGATTTGTAAACAATATTTGAATGGAAGAAAAAGGCTTTAAAAAATCACTGAATTTTATCGTTTTTTACCATCATATTGGTCGCAAGACACCATTTTTGTCTATCCGAGAAAGAGAGTATAGGTTCATTTTTTGTTCGGTAAAACGTGACCGAAAGCAACACGTTTGCGCTCTCCTCCGAGATATCGGATATTTGCGCGCAAAATCTGTATATATAGGTTTGCTGAATGGGATTTTTTTGCCCTCTTTTCTCGCTTTTGAAAAATTCGCAAAGCTCGGGAAACTTATTTTGTTCGCAAAAAAGTTCACATTCCTTTGCGAGTTCCTCATAAAATTCGGTTATTTCGGTATTATTTTCGAAGGATGGATACTTTGCGAAAAATCTCAATATTTCGTTTCCCTCAAAAACAAAACGGCGGCAGTGCTGTCTATATGCATACATCGTGCTATCTCCTTAAAAGTAGTTTCACAATATATAATATAGCGCACATCGCCGCCATATTCGCTTCAGTTCATCACCGAAGCATCAAGAGTAAACATATCGTTTATTTTTTTGAGAAGTAAGGGATGCTCCGAGAGCTTTTCGCTTGAGGTGAGCTTTTCTGCTTCACTAAAAGCCGTCTTAAGCAGTCCTGTATCATCACAAAGCTGAGCAAGCTTAAATTTTACTCCGCCGCTCTGGCGTATATCCTGAGAGTCGTTCCCGTGAAGGAAGTCTCCGGGCCCTCTCATTTCAAGGTCTCGCTCGGCTATCGCATATCCGTCGTAGGTCGTCTTCATTGTATTAAGGCGCATATAAGCGTTCCCTTCGGATGCCTCCGAGACGAGGATACAGAAGGATTTTCTTTTTCCTCGTCCGACTCGTCCGCGAAGCTGATGAAGCTGAGACAGACCGAAGCGCTCCGCGTTTTCAACTATCATAAGCGATGCGTTCGGGACGTTAACTCCGACCTCTATAACAGTCGTTGAAACGAGGATATCGGTATCTCCGTCGGCAAATCGCTTCATAACCGCTTCTTTTTCGGCGGATCTCATTTTTCCGTGGATATATTCGACGCGGAGCGACGAAAATATCTTTGATATCTGCTCCGAAAATTCCACAGCGGTCTTGAGGGGAGGCGAACGCTTTACATCTCCGTTCTCGTCGATATCCTGAATGTCGATGTCGCCCTCCTTCTCCTCGCCTTCTTCGACGGCAGGGCATACGATATATACCTGTCCGCCCTCTTTTATTTGCTTGAATATAAAGGCATTAAGTCTATCTCGGTAGCTTTCGTTTACGACGAAGGTATCTACCTTTTGTCTGCCAGGGGGCATCTCGTCGATAAGCGAGAGGTCGAGGTCTCCGTAAAGAGCGAGAGCCATCGAACGAGGGATAGGTGTGGCGCTCATTACGAGAACGTGCGCGTGAGAGCTCTTTTCCGAAAGGATCGCTCTTTGGTTAACGCCGAATCTGTGTTGCTCGTCGGTTACGACAAGTCCTAAGTCAAAGAAATTAACACCCTCGCTGAGAAGCGCTTGAGTTCCTATTATAACGTCTATTCGCTCACGGGGATCTTCCGATTGCAAGGCCTCGTATATCTTAAGCTTTTCTGATTTTTTTACCGATGAGGTGAGGAGCTTAGCACGTATGCCGAGCTTTGCGAAGAGCTCGCTCATATCGTTGTAGTGCTGGATCGCGAGTATCTCGGTTGGCACCATAAGCGCCGCTTGCAAGCGGTTTTTTACAGCGATATAGATAGCAGCTGCGGCGCATATCGTTTTTCCGCAGCCCACGTCTCCGACGATTATCCTGCTCATAGCGCTGCTCTTTGCCATATCACGCTTAACGTCTTCGATGACTCTTAGCTGCGCGTTTGTGAGCTTGTAGGGAAGAAGCGAGAGAAGCTCGCTTATATCCTGACTCGGACAGGGCGGAGCTGTCGCTTGCTCTCGCTTTACCTTTGTCAGCGAAAGTCCCAGCGCAAAGGTGAAAAATTCGTCGAATATAAGCCGCTTTTTTGCCGCCGCCAGAGCAACGTAGCTTTCGGGGCGGTGAATGTTTTTGAGCGCATACGGCAGAGTACATAGCGAGTTTGATGTTCGTATGTCCTCGGGCAACGGATCTTGGATAGTATTGACGTTTGCGCTTGAGAATACGGTATTTACGTCCTTTGTTACCTGCTTTTGAGAGAGTCCTTCGGTGAGAGGGTATATCGAGGTGAGGGGGGGCAGATAAGCATCCTCAAAATACGGCTCGTAGCTTGGTGAGGACATAGCGTAATTTTTTGATTTTTTCTCCACCTTGCCAAAAAATCTGAATTGAGCTCCCACAGCAAAGGTGCTTTTGAGAAAATTTTGATTGAAATAAATTATCTCGCAAACTCCGCTTTCGTCAAAGGCTTTGAACTTGAGTAGGGAAAGTCTGCCCTTGAGAGTCGATATCTTCGGTTCTGTGCCCACGGTCAGAATGACCGCATTTTTTATATCGGGCTCTGTGTCGCAGAGAAGCTTTATATCGCCTCTGTTTTCATATCGCTTCGGATAATGTGATAGAAGGTCGCCGACGCTGTTTATGCCAAGCTTTGAATAAGCAGACGCGCGTGCAGGTCCAACGCCGTAAAGCGATTTTATGTTAGTGTTTTGATCAAGCGCCATAAAGACCTCCTTATAATTTGATTTTTATAGTAATCATAATAATTATACACTTTTTTTCCTTCCGTGTCAAATAAAAGAGAAAAAATATAAAATGTTTACAAAGTTGGAGCTTTTATGTATTGACAAGAAAGAGGTATTGGTGTATAATAAGGTGTGAATACAAAACTTTGGAGGTTACTTATGAAAAAGATTTTGGCTATTATGCTTGCTGTTGTTATGATGCTGGCGGTAGTTTCCTGCGCTAAGAAGGATGACGAGAAAACGCCCGATAACGAAGAAGCAGTTGTTGTAGAGGAAATATATGCTACCGAAGGTGGCGATAACTTTAAATACGCAACCAATGAGGACGGAGACTATGATATAATAGGCTTTTCCACCACGAATATGACTCCTCATAAGGTGGAGATCCCCTCCAGCATAAATGATATCGACGTTACAGGAATAGCAGACGGTGCATTCAAGGCTAACAACCGTATAAGCGAGGTAGTTATTCCCGATACCGTTGAGCATATTGGTGATTTTGTATTTTATCAATGTACAAATCTCGCAAAGGTTACAATGGGTAATGCTGTTACCGAAATAGGTGTCGGCACATTCAGAAAGTGTGTAGCACCCACAGATATCACTCTTTCCAGCGAACTCACAAAGATAGATGACTTTACGTTCTGGGGCTGTGTTAAGCTTGCGAAGATAGTTATTCCCACAAAGGTTACAGAGATCGGCGCTATGGCTTTTGCTGATTGCGACCTTCTTAGTGATGTTAACGTTCCCGAGTCTGTAAAGACTATCGGAGATCTTGCTTTTGATGCTGATCCTGCTCTTGTAAGGATAACTCTTCCCGCAACCGTTGAGAACTTTGGCCGCGCGATATTTGGCGCAAAAAACGAGACTATCACGGTAGTAGCTCCTGCGGAGTCTGATGCTTACGAATACGCGGTAAAAAACGAGTATAAAGTTGAAATTCCCGCATAATTTATCTTAAAATAAAAAATATCACCGCATAGATTTTGGTGTATAAGCCAAACGTCTATGCGGTGTTTTTTGTTGAACAAATCAAATTGAGATATTGTTCAGAAGATCTTCTAAAATCTCAGTTAACGCCAAGGGATCGGCACGGCCCGATGATTTTGCCATTGCCTTTCCGAATATAGCTTTTGCGGCGTGCTTTTTACCGTTCTTGTAATCGGACAGTGAGGACGGAGAGCAAGCTATTGCTTCCTTTGCAAAGAGAGTCAGCGCCTCTTTGTCTGATATCTGGAACAAGTTCTCGTTTTCGGCTATCGTTATCGGCGAGATGTTTTCAGAAAAAATTCGTTTCATAAGTATCTTTGCGCTTGATGAATTTATCCTGTTTGTGCCGATAAGCTCTGAAAGCTCTGCGATATACTTTGGCAAAAGAGACACGGAAAAGTTTTCTAATGAAGTCAGTGATAGAAGCTGAGATATTATAAGATTTGCAAGTATTTTGGGATAGCTTGTTTGCTCTGCCGCTTTTTCAAAATAGTCGGAGAGTGCCATATCTGAAGATATCACGGCGCTGTCGTAAGGAGTGATGCCGTAGCGCGACACGTAGTTCTTTTGTCTTTCGTCGGGGAGCGTGGGAAGCTCGTACTTGAGATGCTTGACCTGATCTTCGGATATTTCTATCGGCGGAAGATCAGGCTCGGGGAAATAGCGGTAGTCGTCACTGCTTTCTTTGGCTCTCATAGAATATGTTTTTGAAGATTTTGGGTCAAAACGCCGCGTTTCTTGCAGGATAGCATTGCCCGAGTCGAGCAGAGCTGACTGTCTGGCGATCTCTGCGTCTATTGCTTTTGCGACAAAGGCAAAGGAATTGAGGTTTTTGATCTCGCAACGTGCGCCAAACTCGCTTGAACCATCGGGTCTCAAAGATATGTTCACATCGCATCTGAATGAGCCTTCGTTCATTTTGCAGTCGGAAATGCCTGTATAAAGTATGATCGAACGGAGCTTTTTGAGGTAAGCTTTCGCTTCCTCTGAGGAACGTATATCGGGCTCTGAAACTATTTCTATAAGCGGAACGCCGCAACGGTTGAAGTCTATCATCGTTCCGTATTCTTCGGAGTGCACGAGCTTGCCCGCGTCCTCCTCGATATGTATTCTGGTAATGCCGATACGTTTTGATAGGGACGATGTCTCTATCGAAACGTATCCGTTATAGCAAATGGGAACATCATATTGAGATATCTGATAAGCTTTGGGAAGATCGGGATAAAAATAGTTCTTTCTATCGTGGTTTGAGACGGCAGATATCTCGCAATTTGTGGCAAGTCCTGCTTTTATCGCGTAATCGAGCACTTTTTTGTTAAGTGTTGGCAGAGCTCCGGGGAGTCCCATACAAACAGGACAGCAAAGAGTGTTTGGCGGAGCTCCGAATTCGGTAGAGCAGGAGCAAAAGATCTTTGTTTTCGTTGATAGCTCAACGTGCACCTCAAGTCCGATCACGGCTTCGTATTTATTTTTCATCCTGCACCTCCAAAAGTCCATGGATTTCTTCGGCAGCGCGATATAATTGTTTTTCTGAGAGCATATTTCCGATAAGCTGAATGCCGATAGGCATAGAATTATCGTCAAGCCCGCAAGGAATTGAGAGTGCGGGGAGTCCTGCGAGGTTCGCTACGACAGTGCACGCGTCGTCGGCATATATGTCGGCGGCGCTTTTTCTTTGGGTGTTGAGACTATATGTCTCTGTGGGAGACGTGGGAGAGATGAGAACAGCACACAGCTCAAAGGCTTTTGCAAGCTCTGCTTTTATATTTTCACGGACCTTTACTGCCCGTTTATAATACTCGTCTCGGTATCCTGCGGAAAGGACGAATGTGCCAAGCATAATCCGTCTTTTCACTTCTTTGCCAAAGCTTTCGGTTCGGGAATTTTTATAGAGCTCGTCGAGGTTTGAAAATTTCTCACTTCTTTCTCCATATCTCACTCCGTCAAATCTTGCAAGGTTTGAGGATGCCTCGGCGCTTGATATTACGTAATAAGCTTCTGCCGCATATTTGAAAGAAGGAATACTTATCTCGCAGATTTGCGCCCCCGCATTTGAAAGAAGGTTGGCTGTATGCAAAATTTTCGATTTTATGCTTTTTGATATTGTTTCGCCTAAAAGCTCTTTGGGTAAAGCAAATTTTATATCCTTTACGGAACAAGCTGCTTGAGGTAAAAAATCCTCGTTCGGCACATCGAGAGACATACTGTCTCTTTTGTCGTAGCCCGATATGACATTAAGCAGCGCTGCGTTGTCTTTTACGTTTCTTGTGAGTATTCCTATTTGCTCAAGCGACGGAGCGAATGCGACAAGTCCATAACGTGAAACTCTGCCATAGGTCGGCTTCATTCCTACGAGACCGCAGAACGAAGCGGGTTGACGCACCGAGCCGCCCGTGTCAGAGCCGAGTGCGGCGGGAATGAGATCAGCGGCAACCGCGGCGGCAGAGCCGCCCGAGCTTCCGCCCGCGGATCTATCTTTATCAAGCGGATTGCGTATAGTGCCGAAATAGGAGTTTTCTCCCGTAGAGCCCATCGCAAATTCGTCCATATTGGTTTTTCCGATCGTTATAATGCCCGAGGCCTTCAAACGTGTTATTACGGTAGCGTCGTAAGGCGGGATATAATTTGAAAGCATCTTTGAAGCGCAGGTGGTACGTATGCTTTCTGTGCAGATATTGTCTTTTATCGCTATCGGTATGCCGTCAAGAGCGCTAAGCTGCTCGCCCGCAGCCCGTCTTGCGTCGGATCTTCTCGCTTCTTCTATTGCCGAGTCGTGACATAGTGTTATAAAGGCATTCAAATTTTTGTTTTCGGACTCTATTTTTGAAAGATAGGCACGTACTAGTTCTTCTGAGGAATATTCCTTCGAGATCAGTGCTTTTGAGTGAGACAATAAGTCTCTTTTTGTTATATCTGTCATATTCTTATGCCTCTATTACCTTTGGTACGGTGATATATCCGTTTTGCAGAGAGCTTGATGCCGATAATATTTTTTGGCGAGGAAAGCTTTCTTCGGGGATATCCTCTCGCATAGAATTCTTTGGTGAAACGGGCGAGGCAGCTACGTTGCAATTGCTTGAGGCTTTGCAAAGGCTTGAGACAAAGCCAACGATATCGTTCATATCCTTGAGGATAGTTTCTTTTTCTTCTTCGTTTATGTTAAGCTTTGCCAGATCTGCGATATGCTCGCATAAAGTATCGTTCAAAACTATCGTTTCTTTCATAGTTGTTCCTTTTTATGACTCACGGGAGGAAAGCTCCTCCCGTGAAGAATTATTTATGATATTTTGTTCCTGCGTTAATATTAAACGCGCGGTAAACAGCTTCAAGAAGTATGACCCTTAAGAGCTGGTGGGGGAATGTCAGCTCTGAAAAAGAGAGCCTCATATCACAAGCCGCCTTTACTTTGTCTGAAAGTCCGTGCGAGCTTCCTATTACAAAGCAGACCTCGCTGTGCTCCGCAGAGACCGAGGCAAGCTTTTCGGCAAGCTTTTCGGAGGATAGCTGTTTTCCCTCAACGCACATAGCTATCTTATATGCTCTTGGAGAACTTTCGGCAAGAATGCTTTTCGCTTCTTCATCAAGCGCGATAGCGATCTCCTTTTCCGAGGGTGAGTCGGGCACTCTTGCTTCTTTTATCTGCACGATAGAAAGCTTGCAGAAGGCAGAGAGGCGCTTTGAATATTCCGCAATAGCATCCTTAAAGTAAGATTCCTTAAGAGTTCCCACACATATTATCTTAATTGAAAGCATAGTCGGTCGTCTCCTTATGTAAAACCATTTCGGTATGCTGTATAGGCGAAGCTACGTTTATTGCTATACGCGGGTCAGCGATGTTTGATATAAATTCGTCAAGAGCTGTATCGGGAGTGTTGTTTTCCTCACTCAGATGCGCCAGCATAAAGGAGGACGTTCCCATATTTGCAAGATGAGCGGCAAAAGCGGCGCTTGATTTGTTGGAAAGGTGACCTCTGTTCGAAAGTATCCTTTTTTTAAGCTCGTAAGGATATGGACCGTTTTTGAGCATATCTTCGTCATGATTTGATTCAAGGACTACCGCTTCACAGCCTTCAAGATTTTTGCATATTTCATTTGTAACGTATCCGATATCGGTGGCAACTCCGATAGAATGAGAGCCCTCGGCATCAAGGAAATTTATTCTGTATCCCACACACATCATACTGTCGTGAGGCACGGCAAAGGAGTTTATGCGCAGATTTCCCAGGTCCACCGTGTATATAGAGTCATGGCGTACAAGATTTTTATGTACGAAGGATTGGGGATCTCGGTCAAATTTTTTTGCGCTGACATCGGTTATATGGATCGGGATCTCGTGTTTTTTGCTGATCACTTCAAGTGCTGATATATGGTCCGAGTGCTCGTGGGTCACAAATATAGCCGCTATGTTTTTTATGTCTGTTCCTATATCCGAAAGAGCGCGGCAGAGCGCGCGGGCGTTTTTTCCCGCATCTATAAGTATCTCCACTCCTGAGGCTGATATGTATAGAGAATTTCCCTTTGAGCCCGAATACAGCGAGCAGATTCTAATATCTGTCATATAGATGAAATAACGTCAAGCAGGAAGGGAACTATCCACAGCTCGATCATATCTATGAGGAAGGTCAAAAGGAAGGCAAGTATAACTATGAGCATCCATTTGGATTTTTCAAAGCGCCTAACCCCGCTCGCTATAAACTCTTCTTTTTTTTCGTCGCTCCAGCTCTGGGGCAACATTTCGGCCGTGATACCTCGACGTGAAAAACCGCGGTTATAAATAACGTAGACAAGCACAAACACAGTTTCTATCACCATATATGATATAAGAGCTGCCTCAAAGAAGCAGAGATATATCATAAATCGGTATAGCGCAAATACTATTGCTGAAAGCAACACGAGCGATATAAGATATATCAAAGAGCTCTTTTTGAATTTTGAAGGTTGTTTTTCAGACATTTCAGACCACCGTTACAGCGCTCTTGGCGCGAATTTTAAAAATTAGAGCTTACCTCTCCGAAAAGAGTATCTATAAGCGACACTTTCGGCTAAAAGCTATGAGATAATTATAACACAAACGGCCTTTTTGAGCAAGAGTATTTTGAAATTGTAAAATAAAAAATACACTATTGAAAAATATTGTTCAATATTGTATAATTATATATAAGTTGAAAGATGTGAAATCACAATTTTTTGGAGTATCAGAATATATGAAACATTTTAAAAGGTTTACAGACTTTTGCGCAGGCTTCTCGGCCGTTATGGTCGCTATCAGTCTGCTTGGAAAATTTATCGGTTATAATCCCCAGAATACAGAAGGAATGCTTGAAAAATTAAAGCTGTTTTTTGCAGAGGATAATATACACAGAAACAGATACCAGTTGATATTGATAATTTTCTTTGTGCTTTCTCTGGTAGTAAGCAGAGTGTTTGAGCGTTTGCCTTATGTCACGATGGCTGTATCGGTTTTGCCGCTTATTCAGACCTTTTTTATTTTTGCGGATAAGCGTTTTGAAGAGTATGCGTACTTGCATATGATATTTGCTGTTTTGCACACGGCAGGCAGCTTGGTATACGCGCTTACTCTTGACCGCGCGGACGGAAAGAGAAGGGCATTCTGGGCGATCAATCTCTTTGGAGTCTGCATTTCACTATACGTTATACCGATAGTGAGACGTATGTTGGCGCTTGCCGATATTGACGAAATTGAAAAATTGCACTTGTCGCCGTTTGAGCGCAAGCTGCAGATAGGAATAGAAAACGGAGCGGATAAAATACTTATAAAAATTGCGCTGATGATAGTAATAGCTGTGCTCATAAGCATACTCCTCAGAGACATATATTTTATAGACGCTGCGCTTGCCATAGCTCCGCTTGTCTATTCTTTATACGTATTTAGCGCTGAAAAGCTCGAACTCTTTGGACTTGAGAGCTTTTTGATTGTTTCTATATATTTTATATTCCGTATAGCGATTATGATCTTTGAGCCTATGCGAAGGAAAAAACAAAAAACGCCTGAGAATATATAAAAATATCGGATAAGCGGTATGTTCTTTACAAGAGATACAGCTTATCCGATTTTATATATATGTATACTATTTAGAAATTACGATTTGAATGTGCCCTTGAGCTCTCTTGATGAGGAAAGGGCGGATATGAGAAGTGTTCCGCCGATGACACCCGAGACCGCCTGTAAGCAGTTTCCCGTTACACTTGCAAGTGCTCCCATTCCATAGCCGAGAACAAAGGCTTCGTAGAGAAAGTATCCGCACACCATAATAGCCTCGCCCGCTATTGCGGAGATGATACGAGGAAATATATATTTCTTCTTTATTGAGTTGGGCTTTTTGAAGGATTTGAATAACAGTGCTGCTGTTACGGCAACGGCAGCTTTTATAATAAAGGTTGCGGGAGCATATACAACGTAGCTCATAAGTATATCGGCGAGAGCCGTGCCGACTCCTGCCGCTATTGCTCCGAAAACAGGTCCGAGGGTCCACGCCGATATAAGAACGAAAATATCGCCGAGATTAAAATATCCAAAGGGCAGGGGAACTGCTATAAAGGTGGAGACGCAGCATAATGCGGCGAACATAGCCGTAAAGGCTATATTTTTAGAAGATATTTTTTTCTTTTTTGTTGAGTTGTTCATATGTAATCCTTTTGTTTTTTTATACACCGAGCCATTATTTCAAATGGCTCGGTGTAGTGCTTAATCATCTACTATTACTTCTGCTACAAGGCAGGTGTCGTTTGCTTCGTTGACGGTTTTAAAATAATATCTTCCGTCCTTGTTTGCACCATAGAAGGTCAGCGTGTCGTCAAGTGCCGATTCGTGCAGAAATTCGAGAGTCATCTCGCGTATTTTCGGTATCTTGTCAAGCGGCATAAAATCGCAGAGCATATCGGGGTAGCGCGTGTTGTTCATATGCATATTATAGTCGATATCTGAATATCTGATATCGCGTTTTCCAAGAACCGTTAGCTCCTCCTCGGGCGGCTTTATTCTTCTCGGTACGCTTATTTCGAGCATCTCGTCAGGCTCAACTCCAAGCGAGAAATTGTCGCTCCTTACAAGCTTTTTTTCGTCAAGGTCTATGAGCGCCCAAAACGAGACAGCCTCGGCAACGAGCTCTCCGCCTTTGTGGATATCAAAGCATCTGTTAAAGGTATAGCCTCTGCTCTCACAGGTCCAAGTACGAGCGTCTATCGAGTCGTAGGCAAGGAGCTGCTTGTGAAAAACCAGCTTTATCTTGCTTAATATGAACGCGAGTTTTTTCGTGTCTCTGAGCTCATCCAAGGAGAGTCCCACGCTATCAAGCTGACGGTTTGCGGTCTCCTGCATATAAACGAGTATTTCGGACGGACGAACGTGACGAGCGGCATCTGTATCGTGCCATCTTACCTTAGTTTTTTCTGTGTACTTCATTTACATTTCTCCCCGATTTGTTTTTCTCATTTTACCACCAAATCTCAAAAAAATCAAGAAAAAATATATTTTTTTACAATTATTTCATCTTATGCCGTAACTATTCCCGGTGGTACGTCTCCCGAAACGCCTTCCGTCGTGTCGTGTATCGGGCGCGCGGCGACGGCAGCGCCATCTCCAAGACCGAAGCTTACGGCAATAGCGGTATTCACCTCGTTCATAACGCCCTCGTCAAGATGCCCCATCTTCTCCTTCAGTCTGCGTTTGTCAAGAGTTCGTATCTGTTCAAGCAAAACGACCGAATCCTTCGCAAGACCGACCTTATCTGCATAAATATCGATATGAGTAGGCAAGCGTGTTTTACCAAGCTGCGAGGTTATTGCCGCAGCGATGACGGTTGGACTGTATTTATTACCGATATCATTCTGGATTATGAGAACGGGGCGAAGTCCCCCCTGTTCAGAGCCGACTACGGGGCTTAGATCGGCGTAATAGATATCTCCTCGTTTAACACTCATTTTTTGTTTACCAAGCCTTTCTAATAATCTCTTTATAAAAGAGGTCAAAACTTTTCCGTACAAGTATATTTTTACCGTGTTTACCCCGTCTTTAAACACGCAAAGAAATATTTGACGTAGGAATTTTTATCCTATAATATTATGAGAAACGACATAACGATCGCGTAGTCGTTTCTTTATTATTTTATTTGCGAATAACGGCTTGTGTTAAAAATGAAACTCAGAGATAGGAGCGAAAATTTTAGTTTTTATAGATATAAAACAAAAAATGCTTTCCAAGTTAAAAATTTTAACATGGAAAGCGTGGTATTTATTTTGTTTTATTAACCAAGCTCCTCGATTATTGCCGCGAGCGCACCGTCTGTTGCGTCGACCGTTACTCTGTCGGCGACCGATTTGAGCGCGTCACAAGCGTTTCCGACGGCATAACCGATATCGGCTTCCTTTACCATAGAGATGTCGTTTTCATAGTCACCTACGCAAACGAGAGTATGAGCCCCTATTGCCTTAGCTATCTTTCGTGCGGCAATACCCTTGCAAACTCCGAAATTCTGAAGCTCAATACAGTTGCCGTAGGCTCTTGTAACAAGATATCTGCCTTCAGCCAACTCCTCTATCTTTTCTTTTTCGTCGTTTCCTGCTCCCTTATAAGTCAACAAGCATACCTTGTGGATATTCTGAGAGCGCACGAGGTCTTCTATTCTACTGTCGTTAAAGTAGTTGCGATGCACAGACATGTGAGAAAAATCGAAGAATATAGATGCGTATTCTATTTCCGGATGCTGGTGTATGAGCATTAGAAAATCATTTTTTATATCATCTGTTATGAACTTATTGAATATTACGTCGCTGCCGTCAGGCTTTGCGATAATAGCTCCGTTACATCCTCCAACGTAAGTGTTCATCGTAATTCCGTCAAGCATATGTGAAAGTCCGTTTACGGGTCTGCCAGATATCAAGGTGAAGCATCCGCCGTTATCCTGAAAATGCTTTATCGCTTTTTTATTTATTTCGGGAATACGCTGCCTTGGAGCTAAGGTCTCGTCAAAATCCGAGCATATAAGAATTCCGTCATATTTTCCCATAACAAACCTCACTTGTATGTAATATCAGCGTATATTATAGTATATTGCAGAAAGAAATTTGTTAACCCTATGTTAATTTTGATTTTTCAGCTTTAGCGCTTCGCCTGCCATAATAAGCGCTCTGCGCCTCATTCTAAAGGCGGTGCTTCTGCCTATTCCCAAAAGCTCTCCGCAACGCTCGATGCTCTCGCCCTTTATATAGTGATAATAAAGCATGAGCTTTTCGTCTGAATTTTTAAGCGACATAATAAAATGCCGTATCTCAAACATTCTCGCCCGCGCAAGAGGAGTCTCTCCGTATGCTTCAAAATCATTTTCATCGGTATGGAAGTATTCCTTTTCGTATCGGTCAAGGCGCAACAGCTTTCTGTTTGTTTGGTATCCGCTCAGATAGTTGTCAGTTTTCTCTATAAGTTTATCTATCGCTATTTTGCTATTCTCGTCCATTTTTTCTCCGCTATAATTTTTATATAACAATCTTGACAGTACGGTTTTCCGTATGAATGCTTTATAGTATCATACTCGCATAAAAAAGTCCCGCAAGCACTGCATTCACAAATTTTATTCCCCCGCTCGGCACTCCTGCCTCTATATGAGGGACATGTGGGCGGACATAAGTATTTGCCACAAATTCGGCACATTTTTTCTCCTTTTAAACTTGAATTTTTTAATTCTTATTGACAAAACAAGAAAAATGTTTTATAATAATCTTGTTATAATTATTATATCGCATTTACGAAGTATTGTCAAGAGGTATTTCGCATTTCATAAGTATTTATTGAAAGATTATGAAAGGGGTAAAAAATGGACTACAAAAAATTTGAAGCTTTGTTAAAAAGCTACAACACAACGGTATATAAGGTATCAAAAGGGACGGGCATAGCTCAATCTACTTTTTCGGATTGGAAAAGCGGACGCTCTACCCCCAAGGCAGATAAGCTTAAAAAAATAGCCGAATATTTTGGAATAAGCATAGGATATATGCTCGAGTCGGATTTCTATCCCATTTCGGAGTTTTCAAATTTTGACACGCATCACACACGCCAAAGGCAAGTACCCATAATAGGCGAGATACGCGCGGGAAGCCCGATAATAACCAATGAGAGCGTAATAGGATATGAGAGCGCGGACATAGATAATACCGAGGATTATTTTTATCTTAAGGTGCGCGGTGACAGTATGAAGGATATTGGAATGGTCGAGGGCTCGATAGTTCTTTTCCATAAGCAGCAGTACGCTGAAAACGGCGATATAGTTGCTTGCCTTGTGGGCGGTGACAGCGCGACGGTGAAGCGTTTTAAGCGAGATCACAGAAATGTGTCGCTTTTGCCCGAGAACGAGGAATACTCTCCGATAGAGCTTTCTACCGACGATTTTGAGGCGGGAGAGGCAAGGATACTCGGTGTTGCCGTTGAGGTCAAAATAAAATTATAAGGATAGAGAAATGATATCAATAAGTGTAAATAAGCTTGCCCTTTCCTTTGGAACAAACGAGATATTCAGGGACGTTTCGTTTGCGCTTAACGAGGGAGACAGGCTTGGAATAATCGGAGTTAACGGTTGCGGAAAGTCGACGCTCTTTAAAATTATTATGGGCGAATACACAGCCGACGAGGGAAGCGTATATATATCAAAGGAGAAAAGCGTGGGGATACTACGTCAGGACGATGCCTTTTCCGACTTTGAGAGTGAGGATAAAAAGCTTTCGGCGCTTGAGGTTATGTATCTTTCCTTTAGCGAGCTTATCGAGCTTGAGGAGAAGCTGAAAGCGCTTGAGGATATTCTGAGTTCGCGAAATTTTTCTGAGGAGCGTGACGAGAGCTCGTACGTTTCAGAATATACCGCGCTCAATGAAAAATTTATTCGCGACGGCGGACTTGAATTCAGAGGAAGATGCCTTTCTACACTTATGAAGATGGGCTTTGACGAGGAAGCGGTAAATCTGCCCTTCGAGCTTTTGAGCGGCGGTCAGCGCACAAGACTTGCGCTTTCAAAGGAGCTTTGCAGAGAGCCCGATATACTTCTTCTCGACGAGCCGACCAATCATCTTGATATAGAAACACTTTCTTGGCTTGAAAATTTTCTTGCGTCGTATAAAAAATGCCTGCTGGTTATATCCCACGACCGTTATTTTCTCGACCGAGTTACTAATAAAACGCTTTGTATCGAAAATAAGAGGGCGGCTATCTACAACGGCGGATATACAAAAAGTATGAAACAGCGCGAGATAGACCGAGAGATAGCTGAAAGGCATTATAAGAATCAGCAAAAGGAGATAGCAAGGCAGGAGGCGTATATAGCTCAACAGAGAGCCTGGAACAGAGAAAGAAATATAATCGCCGCAGAGAGCAGACAAAAGATGCTTGATAAGATGGAAAAGCTTGAGCGTCCAAAGGAAGCTCCGCGCCCTGTCAGCATCAAGTTTTCGTCCTCTCTTTCAAGCGGCAATGACGTGCTTACCGTCAAGGACCTCGCCTTTGGGTATTCGGGAAAGGAGCTTTTTCGCGGACTTTCCTTTGTGGTCAAGAAAAACGACCGTCTCTTTATTGTCGGTCCTAACGGATGCGGAAAATCAACGCTTATAAAGCTTATGCTATCAAGGCTCGCTCCAAAGGAGGGATATATCGAGTCGGGGTATAACGTAAGGGTCGGATATTACGACCAGGAAAACCAGAATCTCACAGCGTCAAACACCGTGCTTGAGGAGCTTTGGAATGCTTATCCCACACTCACCGAGCTTAAGATACGAAGCACCTTGGCGCTTTTCAGATTTTTCGGTGACGACGTTTTCAAGAGCGTATCTATGCTCAGCGGCGGAGAGAGGGCAAGACTCACGCTTTCAAAGCTGATACTCTCAGAGATGAATCTGCTTATTCTTGATGAGCCGACTAACCATTTGGATATCGACTCGCGCGAGGCGCTTGAGGTGGCTCTTGATGCTTTTGACGGAACTGTAATAGTAGTCTCGCACGACCGATATTTTATATCAAAGCTTGCGACAAGGATAATCGATATGACAGCCTCGCCCGAATCTTCTTTTTCGGATATAAGGATAACTCGCAACGGGCAGGCATACGACGAGCTTTGCGATGACAGAGCAAGGCGTGAGCAGATACAGGCAGGAAAGAAAGATAACAGTGCATCAGAGGCTTCGGCAGCGCCTCAAGGCTCGGGAGAGCTTACTAACAAGGAGCTGTATCTGCAAAACAAGCAAAACGCTGCCGAGCTGAGAAAACAAAAAAGACGCATTGAGCGTCTTGAAGCAGAGGCGAAGGAGCTTGAGAGCGAGCTTGACTCTATTGAAAAGGAGATGATGGGCGACGCGGCGACCGATTATAAGCGAGTCGCGGAGCTTGACAACAGGAAGAACGAGATAGAGGAAAGACTGCTTGAAATATACGAGGAAATAGGGATTTGAAAAATTGCCGTTTCGCGCTTTTTCTACAATTTGTGCATATCGTAGAAAATGAAAAAAAGAGAAAAAATGACTTGACAAGAAATATTTAAAAGTTTTCAACAGGCAAGATGTCCGTAAGACCCTTGACAATACAAGATTTTTTTGGTTTTCCACAGTTCCCACAGCTTTTTCCACAACCGCCGAAAAACATTTTCCTTTTTTTCTCAAAACCGTCTTTTTGCCTAAATTTACAAAAAAATAGCTACAAATCCCTAAAATTAGCCCCATTTTAGTGCTTTTTGACGGCAAAGTGGTGGAAAATGACCAAAATGACTAAAAAAACATAATAATGAATTTTTATCGTTAAAGCTTGGCTGAAATGCTTTGTGAGGTGAGTTTTGGCGTTGTATAAAAAATCTGTGGAAAACTATGGAAAAATAAATAAAAAATACCGAATCGAAGCGAAATTTTCGTCACTCGATCCGGTATTTTTTTATTAAATTATAATTTTTGACGATCTGTTTTAAATATCAGTCCCTTTTCTTAACTGCGCCCTTTGCTGCGCGTTCTTCAACGCCGCTTCCAAAGGGGTAGAGAACTGCAGTTTCCTTCATCTTGTCGATAACGTCCTTTGCGCTGGGAGCATTGAATACGGCAGAGCCTGCAACTATGATATTTGCGCCTGCCTCGGTAGCGTACTTTGTGTTGTCGGGTGTAAGACCGCCGTCAACCTCAATGTCGATATCGATGCCCTGCTCGTTAGCGTAGGTACGGATAGCTCTGACCTTTTCAAGACACTCGGGCTTCATCTTCTGACCGCCAAAGCCCGGCTCAACAGTCATAACGAGAACCATATCGAGATCCTTGAGCATAGGATATACTACCTCGGGGGGCGTTGCGGGCTTTATTGAAAGTCCTGCCTTGCACTCCTTGGATTTGATGTAGCGAATGACCTCTGCGGGATCTTCGCAGCTTTCGTAGTGTATTGTGATTATGTCAGCGCCTGCCTTGAGGAAATCGTCGATATATCTTTGTGGCTCTGTTATCATAAGGTGTACGTCAAAAATGATTGAGGATACTTTTCTGACAGAGGAGATCACGGGTGCGCCAAAGCTCATGTTGGGAACGAATATTCCGTCCATAACATCGAGGTGTATGTAGCTTGCGCCTGCTTTTTCAACTTTTTTGATTTCTGCTCCAAGCTGAGAAAAATCACAAGCGAGAACAGATGGAGATACAACGAACATAAAATAATTCCTTTCTTTATGTTTTATTAAAATTTTCGGTTTTATGTGGTATGGAGATTTTTCACACGCATTTTGTGAGCGCAGACGAGGTCAAAAAAGTTTTTGAGGATAGGTCTTGGTTATGACGAATTTCCTCGAAAAACATATTATGTATAGTAAAGAAAGTGCGGCAGGATCGGCAGAGAAGTGACAGAATAAGGAAGTGAGCATAGCTTTAGCCGATTCTTGTCCGTACTGTGCTGAAGCACGGCGGTGGCTTATTGTAAACGCCGCCGTGTTTCGCTTTTGGTTAATTGATAGCTTCTATAAGACAAACTGCATGCGCGGCAATCCCAAGCTTCTCGCCCGAAAAGCCCAAGCCTTCCTCGGTGGTTGCCTTTATGCTTACGCTGTCCACGGGAATATCCAAAGCAAACGCGATATTCATTCGCATTTTCTGTACATAGGGGGATAGCTTCGGAGCTTGTGCTATTATTGTAGAGTCTATATTCACCACGCGGTATCCCGCGGCGGTAAGCCTTGCGGCTACCTTGCGGAGAAGCAAAAGACTGTTCGCGTCCTTATATTTTTCGTCGGTGTCGGGAAAGAGCTTGCCGATGTCTCCAAGTGCCGCCGCGCCGAGAAGCGAGTCGGCTATCGCGTGAAGCAGAACGTCGGCGTCGGAATGACCGAGAAGACCTACGGTATGTGGAATATCAACGCCACCGATAATAAGCTTTCTGCCTTCAGAGAGCCTGTGGACGTCATATCCGTGCCCTATTCTCATACATCCTCCACCGATTTTTGCTTTTCACGCTTAACAAGAAGCGCCTCCGCAAATATCATATCCGCTTGTGTGGTTATCTTTAAATTCTGAGAGCCGCATTCAACAAGTCTTATAGGATGCTTGATATTCTCAACGAGCATATTGTCGTCAGTTCCGTCAAAGCCCTTTTTAAGGGCAGTATAAGCGGCAGCCCTGTAAAGCTTGGTCTTGAATACCTGCGGGGTTTGAGCCAACCATACCGTCTTTCTGTCGCAGGTCGAATCGATAAAGCCCTTACTGTCGGCAATTTTTACCGTATCGGTAGAATTGTGAGCCGCGGTCGCAGCCTTATATTTATAAGCGGCACGGCAGACAGATGTTATTTGCTCGGGCGTAATAAGACATCTTGCGGCATCCGATATAGCGACGTACTTGGATTTTTGGGAGACGACGTCAACACCCTTGAGCACCGAATCCTGTCTTGTTGCTCCGCCTGCGATGACAGAGGTTACCTTGGTTATGCCGTATTCGCTGCATATACGGTCATACTCTTCGATCTCCTCACTTTTAGCTACGATTATTATTTCGTGGATACACTCGCACTCCTCAAAAGCGCGCAAGGTGTGGGCAATTATCGGCATACCGCAAAGCTCCGTCATCTGCTTTGTGGTTTCACCGCCGAATCTGACCGAATCTCCCGCAGCGGCAATTACTGCGGATGTAAAGTTTTTGGGGTGAGAAGAGCCCGATATAGCTCTCAGAACGCCTGCGATTTTCTTAATGCACAAGGTTTTTTCCTCCTGTTTTTTAGATTAGAAGCAGCCTTTTTCTATATCTTCGAGCATAGATACTCGTTTAAGATGGTTTCCGGAGTCAAGATATTTCGCGCTGATAAATTCGTCTACCATATTCAAAGCAAGACCAATGCCAACAACGCGCTCTCCAAGGCAAAGGATATTAGCATTGTTGTGCTCTCTCGTAAGTCTTGCCGAAAAGGTGTCTGAACAGCACGCCGCGCGAATTCCATGGTGCTTGTTTGCGGCGATGGACATTCCTATTCCCGTGCCGCATACGAGTATACCGAGAGAACATTCTCCCGACAGTATTTTTTCACAAGCGGCGTGAGCGTATACGGGATAATGGCAACTGTCTTTAGAATACGTGCCAACGTCCACACACTCAAAGCCTCTGCGATTTAAGTGATCTATAACAGCGTTCTTTATATTAAAGCCCGCGTGATCGCAACCAATAACTATTTTCATTGAATTTGCTCCTTAGTGGCTAATGTGTAAAATTTACTGAAGGTTTTGTTTAGCCTTGTTTTTTTCGACAAGCTCTCGCTCTGCCTGACAGGGACGAAGATAGGTAGATACCAGCTCTTTGTCAGACGTGAACTCACCCTTGCCGTACTTTTTCAGCGCCACACAAGCCACGGAATATGCCGATTGCATACGCTGTCTTTTCGGCGTGGGAATAAAGCTTGTAAGCTTTATCTCGGGTATCGTTACATCATATCCGTCTCCGCAAAAGCTGACGGTCTGTTTTTTGTCCGCAAGCATAGAGTCAAGCTCTGATATTGAAATGGCACTGTCATCACTAATACGTGTCAGATCCTCTCCGTCGGACTCAAAGAGGGCGGTGTATACCTGAGAACGTCTCGCGTTCATCACAGGGCATATAAGTCCTTTTACGCCTACAAGATTATATGCAAGAGCCTCGAGGGTAGAGACGGCCACACATGGCTTTTGAGAATCAAACGCAAGACCTTTCACGGTCGCCGCGCCTATTCTGACTCCCGTGAAAGAGCCGGGACCTGCCGAGCACGCGAAAAGGTCTATATCGGAGACCGAAAGACCGAGTATATTGAGAGCTGATTCTATCATCGGAAGAAGCGTCTCACTATGCGTGTTTCCGTTTGCAATGGTGTATTCGGCAAGTAAAAGCTCATCCTCTGTTATAGCGACAGAGGCTGTGATTGCGGTGCTGTCAACAGCAAGAATTTTCATTTTAAAGATCCTTTTGATTTCTTAATTAACCCTCTTGGGTTATAGTAATGAGTCTTTGGTCGGGAAGATCGACAGAAGTTTTTTCGATGACTATTTTTATATACTCGGTCGGGAGAGCAAACGGGATCTTCTCGCTCCACTCAACGATACAAAAGGCGTTGGAGGAGAGGTAATCGTAAAAGCCCGTGGAGTAAAGGTCATCATCGTCGATTATTCTGTACATATCGAAATGGTATACGGGAGACTTTTTGCTTCCGTACTCGTTTACAAGCGCAAATGTCGGAGATTTTACCGTAGACTCCGGCGCAAGCACGCGCGCAAAACCTCTGACGAAGGCAGTTTTACCTACACCGAGATCACCGTACATTGCGATAAAACGGGGGAGAGAGGGCGTGTCTTTAAGCAAGAGGGCAAGCGCCTCTCCCACAGCCTCGGTATCCTCGGCAGACTCCGTCGTCTTTTTTAATGGAAGGTCCATATCAGAAGAGTCCCGTAATGTTTCCGTTGTCGTCAACGTCTATCGAATATGCGGCAGGCTTCTTGGGAAGACCGGGCATAGTCATAATAGCGCCTGTAAGAACGACTATAAACTCAGCGCCCGCAGAGAGCTTGACCTCTCTTACCGTGAGCGTAAAGCCCGAAGGACGTCCAAGCTTTGAAGCGTCGTCGGAGAGAGAATACTGAGTCTTTGCAACGCAGATCGGGAACTTGGAGTACTTGGGGTCAAGCGCCTCGATCTCGGCAATAGTCTTAAGAGCAGCCGCGTCGTACTTAACGCCGTCAGCTCCGTATATCTTTGTTGCGACAGCCGATATCTTGTCCTTTATTGACATATCATCGTCGTACATAAATTTAAAGTCAGCCTTCTTTTCGCAAGCCGCAACAACCTTCTCGGCAAGCTCTATTCCGCCTTCTCCGCCCTTAGCAAACACCTCGGAGAGTGCGAAATCAACACCCTTCTTGTCGCATATCTCGCGGATTATGTTGAGCTCTGCCTCTGTGTCCGTGCCAAATCTGTTGATAGCAACGACTACGGGCAGACCGAATTTTGTGAGGTTGTCAATATGAGCCTCAAGGTTTACGCTTCCTGCGCGGAGAGCGTCAAGATTTTCCTCAACGAGCTTATCCTTGGGTATGCCGCCGTTATATTTGAGCGCGCGAACCGTAGCGACGAGAACTACCGCAGAGGGAACGATACCTGCCTTGCGGCACTTGATGTCAAGGAATTTCTCAGCGCCGAGGTCAGCTCCAAAGCCTGCTTCTGTTATAGCGTAGTCCGCAAGCTTGAGCGCAAGCTTTGTAGCGCGTACAGAGTTACAGCCGTGAGCGATGTTTGCGAAAGGACCGCCGTGGATGAGCGCGGGGGTATTCTCAAGTGTCTGAACGAGGTTGGGCTTTATCGCGTCCTTAAGAAGAACAGCCATAGCTCCGTTTGCGTTCAGGTCGCGGCAGTATACGGGCTTGTTGTCATAAGTATATGCCACGAGAATATTTCCAAGACGCGCCTTGAGGTCGGAGAGCGACTCTGCAAGGCAGAGGATAGCCATTATCTCACTGGCAACGGTTATCATAAAGTGATCCTGTCTCGGAATTCCGTCAACCTTTGAGCCAAGACCCACGGTTATGTTTCTGAGCGCACGGTCATTCGTGTCGGTAACTCTGGGGAAGAGAA
This sequence comes from Eubacteriales bacterium, assembly GCA_045602205.1. Taxonomy (GTDB): domain Bacteria; phylum Bacillota; class Clostridia; order Oscillospirales; family CAG-272; genus HGM12713. Next base: position 18,603 of record JAZSBF010000026.1, on the reverse strand, counting down.
TTCTTCTCTGATCTATGCCGAGCTCGTTGCCCTGCTGAAGATGGTTGTCGATTATTGCGCAGAGAAGATTGTTTGCGGCGGTGATAGCGTGGAAGTCGCCTGTGAAATGGAGATTGATATCATCCATAGGAACTACCTGAGCGTATCCTCCGCCTGCCGCTCCGCCCTTTACTCCGAATACAGGACCGAGAGAAGGCTCGCGCAAAGCGATAATAGACTTTTTGCCTATTTTGTTCATAGCCATTCCGAGACCTACGGAGGTGGTGGTCTTTCCTTCACCCGCGGGAGTGGGGTTTATTGCCGTTACAAGAATGAGCTTACCGTTAGGCTTGTCTTTCATTCTTGTGAGAAAATCGTCGGTTATCTTGGCTTTATATTTCCCGTAAAGCTCAAGCTCGTCCTCGGTGACTCCGAGAGTAGTGGCAACTTCCTTTATAGGAAGCATTTTTGCTTCTGTTGCGATTTGAATGTCGGTTTTCATAACAGTCCCCTTTAAGTATTTTTTATGATATATTTGCAAATTGTATATTCTATTATAGTATATCACAAAAAATAAAATATGTAAAGAATTTTGTACGTATTTTTTAAACTATATTGTATTTTTATTTAAGTTGTAGTATAATTTAAAACGAAATATCAAGCCTTGCCGTATCTGAGAAAGGGAATGACTATGAAAAAAACTATAAGATATTCTCCCAATATGATAAAATTTGCGAATATGACGCTTATAACGGCTCATTCGGGGTCTGAGGGGACTCGTGCAAACAGCCGAGAGAGTGTCCTTGCAGCACTGGCTTCTGGGGCAGAATATATTGAGGCGGACGTAAGGTATGATGGGGAAATGTTATATCTTGCGCACGATCTGCCCGACGATCCTTCAAAGTGCTTCAAATTTGAGAGTATGCTCTCACTTGCCTTCGAGCATCCTTCCGTATTTATAAATTGCGACCTTAAGACCGAGGGACTTGAGAAGCTTGTGATGGACGCCGCACAGCGTTACGGTATGGCGCACAGAATATTGTTTACGGGTGAATGTGATAAGAAATTTTGTGATATAGCTCGCCTCGGTGGAGACCTGTGGCACACCCCTTTGAGCTGCGGGGATAACGAAAAATGTATAAGAGATGCCGTAGCGCATTGTATTGAGCTCGGTTGCGAATACATAGATATTGACCGAGGGATGCTGAGCGATGAAACGGTAGGATATATTCACGCAAACGGACTTAAGATCTCGGTGAGGAATGTTGACGATGGGGAGGAGATAAAGCGTTTTTTGAGCCTTGGCGTTGACAATATAACTACGCGAAAGCCGCGTTTTGCGCTCACTCAAAGGGAAATCATACAGGGAGATCTTAAGCAAAACGGTATTTTGCCCGACGGTTCTATTGAGGAGATAATTCGTAATGCGGGAAGAATAATGTCTTGTGCCGATCGAGAGAAGATACGCTTTGATCAAAAAGCGGGAGCGGCAAACTTTGTTACCGAGTATGACATTAAGGTGCAGCAATATCTCGAGGCGGAGTTCAGCGAGCTCATGAATGGAGATTGCGCTTTTCTTGCCGAGGAGGAGGGAGAGAGCGAAAATCCGCTTGGAGACGGTTATATCTTTGTGATAGACCCGATAGACGGAACTACCAATTTTATGCTTGACAGACGAAGCTCATGTATTTCTGTGGGACTTTTGAAAAACAAAAAGGTAGTTTTTGGGGCTGTCTACGACCCTTATTACAAGAGCTATTATTACGCGGTATCGGGAAATGGAGCATATTGTAACCACAGGCCGATACACGTTTCGTACAGAGAAGTTGAGAGGGCGATCGTCTCTGTCGGCTCTGCTCCTTATTACAAGGATATGGTGCATAAGATCGGTGTGATGACTGAGGAGATGCTCAAAAACTTTGCCGATATCAGAAGAGTTGGCTCAGCGGCGCTTGAGGCTTGCGCGGTAGCTTGCGGAGAGCTCGATGGCTATTGCGAGCCGATACTTGCACCTTGGGACTATGCCGCGGGTGTGCTTATCGTAAGCGAGGCGGGAGGAAAGAGCTCGGATTTTGATGGTAAAGATCTTGGCTTTGCGTCTTCGAGTTCCGTTGTTTTTGGCACTCCCAAAACCTACGACATACTTTTGAAAATGGTAAAAGCGTTATAAATTGAAACAGATATAAATGAAAATCGGCTGAAAGAGAGTGACCTGTACACACTCTTTCAGCCATTTTTTATCTTTTTCTGTCTTTTTTTATTCCGAAAAACCTTCTTAGTATAGGGGCAAGAAGGGCGGGTGAGTGAAAAAGTACGATCTTCATAAGAGTGATCCTTTCAGCTATGTTTTCCAAGTAGGAGTATACCTGCGGCGATAAGTATGGCGGCTTCGATAAATGCGAGAAAATATCCGGGCAGAATAAAGGAGAGGAATATCCCCGCGCCAAAGCAGACCGCAGAGATACCTATCAGCTTTCTGAGTCTTATGTGACACATATCATACCTCCTTAGTACGTATTAAAATTATATGCAAAGATCCCGTCATATGACTATAATAACCGAGAATAAACTTTCATATAATGGTAGCAGATCAGTGGAGGATATGAAATGAGTTCAATTTGCGGAATAGTTGATTTTGAGTCAAGCTTTGTCGATTTTAATACCCTTAAGGATATGGGAAAGGCTATGGTGCTTAGGGGCAAAGAGCAATCGGGCGCGTACATCAGTCGTGGAGTGGGGTTTCACCATAATAGAATGATACTCTCAGAGCCTGCCAAGGAGAGACAGCCGTACAGTGTAGAGAGAGGGGGACATACCTATACTGTGATATTTGACGGTGAGCTTTATAATATGGCTAATATCCCATGTGCCTCAGATTTGTTGGGCTTCACTTCCGCGGCAGAGGCAGTGCTCGAGGGGTATATAGCGTACGGATATAAATGTGTGGAATATTTTGAGGGAATATTTGCCTTTGCGATATACGACGAGGAAAAACGGGAGGTGTTTTTGGCACGGGACGGCTTGGGCGCGAAGCCGTTATACTATATAAACGACGGAAGAGTGCTTGTTTTTGCGTCGGAGATAAAAGGCATACTTAAATATCTGAAAGAGGGCGTCGAGATTGACAGAGGCGCGCTTTGTGAGCTTATCACATCTCCGATTGGAATGATAGGTGGGGCAGACTTGTATAGAGGAATAAAGGAGCTGCCCGAATCTGCATTTGCCATCCATTCAAGGCTTGGCACGCAGGTAGGGGAATATTTACCGTCGAAAATCTCGGAGTCCAGAATAAGCGGAGAGATACTAACTGCTGAAAATACTATAAAATGCGAGTCGCTGACCTCGGTTTTGAACGAAGCCTTGGTGGCATTTGACCATCCCGCATTTGACGAATTTATGTGCGGATATTTGAATTTACTTAAGGCTATTAAGGGCACTGACAGGGCTGTTATCGAAGACAGCGCGCTGTCGATAGATTTTGGATATGCCATGCAAAGAGCCGACCGCCTTGGAATGATGAATGGGATACTTATAGAGACAAGGGCGGTCGAACAAGAGAAAAAAATAAAAAACTCTGTCTTATACAGAGCTGAAAAATATTTGCTTGACGGTGCATCTGAGCTTATCTGCGGGGGGGATAGCTACATAAGCAGTATATTTGGCGAAGAAATTCTTGAAAGTGTCAAGGGCGAGAAGGATATAAGACGGAGAATACGCTCATACGGAATGATAATACAATCTGAGCGGTGGATACGGAGTTATCCGATAGTTTTGGTAAAATAAGGGGCTGAGCTCAGCCCCTTATTTTATATCCTTACTTTCTATAATGAATATTCCGCCCTTTTTCACAGAAATTAGGGCGCAGTTACCGCTTATCACGTTGGAGACGGCGTACTGAAATTTCCTTGAGAGTTTTGCGTTTTTCAGCGGATATTTGCATCCCTCGACGCTGACTCCCTTTACAGTCTCGTCAGCAACTATCAAGGAGATATAGTCAAAACCGCTTTTTGCTATGAGTGTGCTTGTTGAGCGTATGTAACGCGCGCGGTTCTGTCCGCTCGTTATGACACAGTGTATCGATATGTCGTACATCGCCTCGAGAATTGCGAGGTTTGATATCGTATGGTCAAGTCTTCCGTCAAGGCCGCCAATGATGACGATGTCGTCAGCGCCGCGTGAGACTGCGAGATCGATGGCAAGCTGTGTGTCAGTCTGGTCCTTCTCTGCGGGAACTGTTATTTTTTCTACGTTATCGGGGATAACAGAAGGATCGGCAAGAGAATCAAAATCGCCAAGCGCGATGTCAACGCTTGCGCTCATAAGGAGCGCGTTGTTGTAGCCGGAGTCCGCGGCGATAACTAGGTCGTCTTTTTTTGGCTTTTCGGTTATGTTTTCGGAATATATTTTTCCGCCTGTATATATAAATGCTTTCATAGTCTTAAATTCTCACCATTTCTTTTTTGCCTTAAGTGTGTTGTGTATCTCAAGAAAGCTTTCGTGTCTTGATCTCGGTATATCTCCGCGCCTTACCGCCTCAACGATGGCGCAGCCCTCTTCCTTTGTGTGCGAGCATTTAGTGTATCTGCACTTGCCTATATAGGGGAGAAATTCGCGCATAGTTAGTGGGAGATCCTCGCAGGCGAAGAAATCAAATCGCTCAAAGTCGAGCATAGAGAATCCGGGGGTGTCGGCAAGATATCCGCCGTCGAGGCTGTCGGAGATAGGGAAGAGCTCAACTTGACGGGTGGTGTGCTTTCCTCTCTCTATTTTTCTGCTTATCTCGGAGGTCGAGAGCTTTAGATTTGGGAAAAGAGCGTTCATAAGTGTGGATTTTCCTATTCCCGAAGCTCCCGCGAAGGCAGAGATCTTTCCAACGAGATTTTCTTTTATAAAAAGCTGTATTTCGGCAATTCCTTCTCCCGAAAGGGAGCTTATAACAAAGACCTCAAATCCCGAGCGCCTGTAAATATCGGCTATCCGTTCTGCTTCGCCGTGTGCAAGATCGCTCTTTGTGACGACGATAACAGGCTCTATTTTATTGAACTCGGCTATCGATATCATTTTATCGACGGTCGTGAGTATAGGTGTGGGGTGGGCAGACGCCATAGTTACAAATATGTAATCCAGATTTGCCAGCGGCGGACGGATAAGGGAATTCTTTCTCTCGAGTATTTCGGATATGACGAACTGACCCTCGCAGGACTTGTCCTCAAGCAGAGTCACGTCATCTCCCGCAAGCGGGGATATATTTGCGTGCTTAAATGCCCCCTTTGCGGAACAGGCAATAAGCGAGCCGCAAAGGGAAGAGTCGGCATCACATATCTTGACGGTATAAAGTCCGCCGACTCCCTTTATTATTTTTCCTTTTACGGTATTTTCCATTTTTTCTCCGTTTCTTTTTAAGAGCTTACATATATATCTATTGAATTTATTCCCGAACTTATAGGTGTTTCGGGTAAGACAGACTGAGAGATGACCGTTCCCTTGGGCGCGCCGTTGGCAACGCCGTAAATATTTCCGAGCACGAGTCCGTATTCGGCAAGCTTGATCCGAGCCTCGTCTATTGAAAGCCCGTATAGATCGGGCATCTTTTTTTCGATGTGTTTTATTCCCGCGCTTACAGCGAAGGAGATTTCGGTATCTTTTTCAACAGCAGTACCGAAGGTATGGCTTTGAGAGATAACTGTGCCCGCAGGGCGTTCGGATTGTATATAGGAAACGCTTCCCACCCTAAGACCCGCCGCGCGCAAGATCTCCTCGGCGCGAGCCTCGGTGAGAGAGTGTATATTTGGAACGGTGACGTATATTTTTTCAGGGCCAAGACTTACTGTGAGAATTACGGTGTCTTCCTCAGAGAAGCTCTCTCCCGCCACGGGAGAGGTGGAAATTATCCTTCCTTGCTCTATATTAGACGAATATACTTGATTTACAGAGACCTTTACAGCTTGATTTTTAAGCTCCAGCATAGCGTCCCGAAGCTCGTGTGAGGAATAGTCGTTCATCGTGAATATCTTTTCGCCAAGGCTTACAACGAGAAAAATATCACACGGCTCGCCATTATTGTATACCCGTCTTGTAACACCCTCCGAGGGAGTTTGAGATATTACGTATCCTTCGGGGTGCTGTTTACTATGCTTATACGATACATGAACGGTGTAATACGTTGAGTCGAAAGATTCGCTGTCAGCCGAATATTGCATACCGGCAAAGCTTGGAACTGTCACGTTTTCGTAAGCTCCGAAATAATCCTTTATAAAAAGTGAATATATCACAAAGCCAAGCGAGAGCAAAGCAACCGCCAAAGCGCCGCAGAACGAGCCGAATATTGCGGGCAACAAGGATGGGCGCGAGCTTCTCTTTAACCTCAGCGCGAGTATTTTTGCCTGAATAGCGAGAGAAAAATCGCGGGCAAAAGCTATTGCCTTTGAAAATAAAGACGGCGCAAGTTTCCTTCTTACACGAGCCGATCGCGGAGAGTATGATGAATATGGGTCATAAAAAATTCCAAACGAGAAAAGCTCGGCGATGCCTATGGGTAGGTGAGGGGGAGGGCATGGCAAAAGCTGTGTTTTGTTTCGTTTTAAATGCATGGAGCGCCAAAACTCAGAGGGCGCTCGTCTTGAAGAATTTATTCTGTACTTCAATTTTTATTTCTTCTGTGTGAAGAAGCTCCTTATAAAAATATGTACAGAAATTACTCCTTTTCGCTTTCGTGCGCGCGTCTGAGCTGACCGCAGGAGGCGTTTATGTCTGCCCCAAGCTTTCTGCGAACTGTGGCTCTTATTCCAAGTCTGTTGAGTATCGAGGCGAATTTATCGACAGCTTCCTTACCCGAACGCTCAAATCCTGTCTCCGACACTTCGTTTACGGGAATGAGGTTTACGTGTATCGGCATTGTCTCGTTTCTGCTTCGGAGCTTTGAATTGAGCAGATTTGCCAGCTTCTCTGCCGCGGCGGGAGAATCGTTCTTTCCCGCAATAAGTGTATATTCAAATGAGATGCGTCTGCCCGTTTTCGCAAAGTAAGCTTTACACTCGTTAAGCAGAGCGTCTATGTTCCATTTCTTATTTATCGGCATTATCGATGAGCGCGTAATGTCGTCGGACGCATGGAGAGATATCGAAAGCGTTATCGGAAGATCCTCTTTCGCAAGCAACCTTATTTTGTCAACGAGTCCGCAGGTAGAGAGCGATATATGGCGGTATCCGATGTTCAGTCCCTTTTCGTCTCCCACAAGGCGCAAAAATTTTATAACGTTGTCGTAGTTGTCAAGAGGCTCGCCGATACCCATCATAACTACGTTGGATATTCTTTCTCCGCAATCGTTCTGGGCGGCTATTATCTGACCGAGAAGCTCTGAGGGATAAAGGTCTCTGACCTTTCCGCCGATAGTAGAGGCGCAAAACGCGCAGCCCATAAGGCAGCCTACCTGAGAGGATATGCAAATGGTGTTTCCGTGCTTGTATTTCATAACCACGCTCTCAATACAGTTTCCGTCACTAAGACCGAAAAGATACTTGAGCGTGCCGTCTATCTTTGACACGAGCTTTTTCTCAATCGAAGGTATGTGGTAATAAGCGACCTCTGAAAGCTTTGCCTTGAGCGCCTTTCCGATATTCGTCATATCGTCGGGAGATACGCCGCGGTGCATCTGAACGAATAGCTGTTCCGCTCTGTAACGGGGCTCTCCGAGAGATAGTATAAGCGACTCAAGCTCGTCTCTTGTGAGCGAGAGAAGGTCGATGGGTTTTGTTGTTTGTGTAGATGACATATATATTTTATCCTTATTTTTTTCGTTTCATTCTTGCTACGAAGAATCCGTCGGTATGATGAATGTCGGGGTAAAGCGAGAGCATTCCCGAAGCGCAAGACACAGAGCCGAAATCAAAGCCTTGAAGCTCAAAATCCTCGTGCTCGGCAAGAAATCTTGCAACGTTTTCCTCATTTTCTTCGGGAAATACCGTGCAGGTTGAATATACGAGAGTGCCGCCGCGTTTGACGTAGCGGGAGCAGTTTGAGAGGATAGAGAACTGAACGTCGGGAAGCGCCGAGGACTCTGCGGGATCTTTATAGCGAAGCTCGGGCTTCTTTGCGATCACTCCAAATCCCGAACAGGGAACGTCGCAAAGCACCCTGTCAGCCGCACCCTCAAGCTCGGGAATAAATATCTTTCCGTCGTGGGCGTCTGTCGCGATTATATCTATACCAAGTCTCTCCGCGCCCGAATTTATCAGCGAGAGCTTGTTCTTGTGAAGGTCGAAGGAGAGTATTTTGCCGCGGTTTTTCATATCTATCGCCATACCGAAGCTCTTAGAGCCGGGACACGAGCAAGCGTCTATCACGGTGTCTCCTTCAGTAGCGCCAACCGCTCCCACGCATATCTGCGAAGCCTCATCCTGAACGAAAAAGAGTCCGTCATCAAAACCCCAAAGTTCACGTACCGAGCCGACTATCTTAAGTCCGTTTGGAGATATTTCCGAGACAGAAGAATCATTTATATGAGCCATAAGCTCGTCTCTCGTCACCTTTAGAGTATTTACTCGCAGAGAGGTCTTTGGCGTTTCAAAGGAAGCCCCAAGAAAAGACTCGGCACGCTCAAAGCCAAAGACAGATATCAGCTTTTTGGCAAGAGGGGTACATACCGAATAGGCTACCGAGAGATATTTTTCGGCACACTCCGATGGAGAGGGAAGCTCTATCGGAGAGTCGAGCCGTGTGTATGAACGCAAAATGGCGTTCACAAAACCCGAATAGCTTTTGCGGCAAAGAGATACAGTCTCGTTTATAGCCGCGTGCGGCGGTATCTTGTTCATATATATAAGCTGATAAAGTCCCATTCTGAGAGCGCATATTGCCTCGGTGTCTACCGTATCAATGGGACGTGACGAAAGCGCCGATATGTAATAGTCAAGCGTTATCCGTCTTTCAGTGACTCCGTAAACTATCGCGGATACGAGCGCCTTGTCGGCACTTGAAAGACCGCTCGCACAAAGCGCGTGGTCTATGGCTATATTTGAATATTGATTTGATCTTTCGCCTTTGAGCAATACGCTCATAGCCACTTGTCTTGCGTTCATATTTTCCTACTTTAGTACGGGAGCGATATGCTGCGCATCACTCCCGTAAAACCTATTTATTTTATGTCGTTAGTTTTTAATCTCTTCTTCTGCCGCCTGCGAGAACGAGTAAGCGGAGAAGTGTTAAGAGAGAGGTCGCAAGTGCCGCCACATAGGTCATAGCCGCCGCGGTAAGCACCTTTTTAGATGACTCGTATTCCTTGGGGTCAAGCATACCCGATGATTTTATCGCCTGAAGCGCTCTTGCCGATGCGTTGAACTCAACGGGAAGAGTTACAAGCTGAAAAAGAGTTACGGTGGAATAGAGAAGTATTCCCGCTACCAAAAGGGCATCGGTTGCGAGCAAGAGTCCGATGAAGAACAGAGGCATCGCAAGCATAGAGCCGAATCGTGTCAAGGGAATTATCGTCATTCTCACCTTTATCGGAAAATAGTGTTTTGCGTGCTGTACCGCGTGTCCCGCCTCGTGACAGGCAACTCCGACAGCCGCGGCACTTGTTGATGAATATACCGCGTCGGAGAGGCGAATAACGTTTGCACGCGGATCATAGTGGTCTGTCAGCTCTCCGCGTATATGCTCTATCTTCACATCGTAAAGTCCGTTCTCGTTGAGAACGCGGCGAGCTGCGTCAGCGCCTGTAATTCCGCGCTTTGTAGGAATTTTTGAATATTTATCGAAGGTCGATTTGACCTTTATCTGCGCCCATACCGATATAATGAGCGCGGGAAGGACTATAAGCACAGTCCAGTCGAAATAAAACCAACCGAAAAGCATATTTTACTCCTTGCTCCTTGTTATTTAAATTATTTGAGGATATCTCCCAAGGCTATTTTTCTTCCGCGGATAAAATCAGCCGCGCTCATACGACCCTTACCCTCGGGAAGCACTCGCAAAAGCTTTATTGCTCCGTGTCTGCAAGCCACTGTGATAGCATCTCCGTCAAGTGAGATGACCTTGCCGATATCCTCGTCGGCATAAGCTTTGTCGCTTTGCGCTACACGGCTCTCAAGCACCTTCAAGAGCTTTCCGTCGGGTGTGTGTGTGAAGGCGAGCGGTATGGGAGAAAGACCTCTGATGAGGTCGTGCGCTGTCTTTGCGTCGCAGTCGAAATTTATAAGGCAGTCGCTTTTTTCTATCTTCGCGGCGTAAGTTGAGAGAGAATGGTCTTGAGGGATCGAGGGGGCAGAGCCGTTTTTGATAAGCTCTACCGTTTTTATAAGGAGAGATGCGCCGCACGCTCCAAGTCTGTCGTGAATATCCTCAAAATTGTCGTTCTCTCCGATCTCGACCTCTTCTTTGAGTATCATATTTCCCGTGTCAAGTCCAACATCCATATACATTGTTGTGATACCCGTCGTACTCTTGCCGTCGATTATCGCTCTCTGCATGGGTGCCGCTCCTCTGTATTCGGGAAGAAGCGAGCCGTGCACATTTACGCAGCCGTACTTTGCAAATTTCAAAACGTTTTCGGGCAGTATCTTGCCGTATGCGACTACGATTATAAGCTCGGGGGATAACTCGCTGAGAAGAGATGCAAATTCCTCACCTCTCAGTGTCGCGGGTTGCCAGACGGGAATACCGCGCTCCTGGGCGTAAACCTTTACAGGCGGTGGAGTCAGCGTATATCCGCGCCCCTTCGGCTTATCGGGCTGTGTTATTACACCTATAATCTCCTCTCCCGCGCGGCAAAGCGCGTCAAGAGAAAAGACAGCGAAATCGGGAGTTCCCATAAAAAGTATCTTCATTTTAAGCCTCCGAGGATTATTTCGCTGTTATATCTTTTGCGGTATCGATATAGAGCTTACCGTCAAGGTGGTCAAGCTCGTGGCAAAACGCGCGGGCAAGAAGACCCGAGCCTGTGATATCAAAGGTCTCTCCTTTGCGGTTGAGCGCGCGGACAGTAACGTGCATAGGTCTTGTGACCGTGCCGAATTTTCCGGGGACGGAAAGACAGCCCTCGGTGTCCTCCTGAGAACCCGAAAAAGCAATTATCTTTGGATTTATGAGCTCGATAAGATTTCCTTCCTCGACCTCAATTACTACTATTCTGCGAAGAACGCCGACCTGAGGTGCGGCAAGACCCACGCCGTCAGCCGCGTGCATAGTCTCAGCCATATCGTCAAGAAGTGTGAGTATTCTGGGAGTTATCTTGTCAACGGGACGGCAGACCTTTCTGAGTATGTCGTCTCCGAGCTTTACTATCTTTAGTTTTGCCATAATAGTATGTCCTTTATTATTTTTAAAATTTACAAATTTGATGGATTGAAGTCTATCGAGAGCGATATGCCCTTTGCGCCCGAGCGTGAAAATCTTGTGAGTATTTCGCCAAAGAGCGTACGCGAGCGCTTATTAAGTCGACACTTTACGACTATCCTCATTCGGTATTTGTTCTCTACCTTGTATACGGGAGCTTCAAACGGACCGAAGCAAATAAGCGGAACATCGCTGTAATCTGTCGCTGATAGCTCTTTTAGCATTTTCGCGAGTATTCCCGATGCGCGAAGCAATTCTTTTTCGTCAGCCGAGGTAACGGTCATCATACAGATGTCGCAGAATGGCGGAAAAACAAGCAGCTTTCGCAGTCTTATCTCGCTTTTGTAAAACGCCTCGTAATCCTGCGCGCAGGCAAGCTTTATACATTCGTGTTCGGGATTGTTTGTCTGTATCACTGCCTCGCCGCGCCGCTTCGCGCGCCCCGCGCGTCCGATGACCTGAGTTATCATAGCGAAGGTGCGTTCGTTTGCGCGGTAGTCGTCAAGGTAGAGAGAGGAATCGGCAAGGAGAACGCCGACAAGAGAAACGTCGGGAAAATCGTGTCCTTTTGTGACCATCTGAGTACCAAGCAGTATATCCGCTTCGTGTCGGCGGAATTTGCCGAGCATATCCTCGTAGGCGTATTTTGTGGAAGCCGAGTCGGTATCCATTCTCAGTACAGAGGCATCGGGTAAGAGAGAAGAAAGCTCCTGCTCGACCTTTTGCGTGCCGTATCCCATTCTTACAAGATGTGGGCTGTGGCAGGACGGACACTCTGTTGGGACAGATTGTCTCTTTCCGCACCAATGACAGCGAAGCTCACCGCTGTCGTATGAGTTGCCGACTGTATGATAAGTCATAGAAACACTGCAAACAGGACATTTTATTGCCTCTCCGCAGCTTCGGCAGCTCAGAAAATTATTGTATCCGCGTCTGTTTAGGAAAAGCACGGACTGTCCGCCCGAGCTTTTGTTTTCGACAAGTTTGCGGCAGAGCATATTCGAGAGCGGAGAAGTGTTTCCTGCCTGAGCCTCGGGTCTCATATCGCAGACAGATACGGTGGGAAGCACGGCATCTCCAAATCTCTCGGTAAGTTTTATAAGCTCGTATTTGCCTTCCTCAGCCTTTCGATAGCTCTCGAGAGAGGGGGTAGCAGAGGCGAGAAGCATCAGCGCGTTATTGTATGCGCAGCGGTATCTCGCGATATCCCGCGCGTGATACTTGGGGTTCATATCGGATTTATATGTGTGCTCCTGCTCCTCGTCTATAACTATAAGACCGAGGTTTGATAGGGGAGCAAAGACAGCGGAGCGTGTACCGATTATAAGGTCTGCTTTGCCTTCTTTTATTTTATTGTAGGTATCGAATCTCTCTCCTGTACCGAGCGCCGAATGAATGACGGCAACACGGTTTCCGTAGCGGGAGCAGAATATACCAAGGGTCTGCGGAGTGAGAGATATCTCGGGCAAAAGCACGATGACACTTCTTTTGTCATCGAGTACACGGTCTATCAGCTTCATCATAACGCAGGTCTTTCCGCTACCTGTAATTCCGTGCAAGAGAGCCGCGCGCGGCTCTCCCGTGTCAACAAGAGCATTGAGTCTGTCAAGCGCCGCCTGTTGCTCTGAGTTGAGAATGACCTCTTTGGGCGTACCGATATACTCCTCTATTCCCGATCGGTCTATGCGTCGGAGAGTTTTTTTGATAAGACCCTTTTCAAGCACCGATTTTATCTGCGCTTTAGATGCGCCCGAGAGCGACATAAGCTCATCCTCGCGCACCTCAGCAGACGCAAAGGCGAGCAAGCGAATAAGTTCTATATGCATAGGCGAGCGCAGACGGTATTTTTTATCGCTCCCGTCGCAGATCGCCGCCGCGTCATATTCGGATATGTTCAAGGAGTAGCAATTTTCGCTTTTTCCTTCGTTATCCTTGACCTCGAAGCTACGAAAAACAGCCCCGCATTCACGGAGCTTTCTCAGCGATGCGACAGTTGCGGGACCGAATTTGCTTTTGAGAAAATCAAAGCTGACGCTTCCTCTTTTACGAATATACTCGTAAATAAGAAGCGTCGGAGCGTCAATTTCTTTGAAATTGCCGTCAAAATCAGGGGAGATGGAATACATCTCAACGAGCTTTGAGAGAACAGACGCAGGCACGACGGCTCTTGCCGCTTCTCCAAAGGTACAAAGCGTCTGCTCCTTCATAAAAAAGCAAAGCTTTATAAGCTCATCGGAAAGCGTGAGCTTGTTGTTGCACACCGAAAATATAGGTTTGCAGTCTATTCCCGATACAAGAGGCTTCTCTCTGAGCTCGGTAACCACGGCAAGACATTTTCTGTTTGACGTTCCAAAGGGAACTGTCACAAACATTCCACGTCCTACCGATTCCCGAAGTTCTGACGGAATATAGTAGTCATAGTTGTTGTCAAGAAAAAACGGATTATCAAGCAGGTGTACTCCGGCGTATTCAAAAATCATAGCCGACCTTCCTTAAAAATCTTTTCTTGCTTAAGCCTCAACAGCTTCCTCTGAAGAGGTAGCTTCAGCTTCCTTTCTGACAAGTGTGTATTCGCCGTTGTGGATACGGTTGATAGCGTTCTTGACCGCCTTTTCATCGCGGTATTCCTTGTTTATCGTATTGATAACGCTCTTGTCAGCCTCTTTGTTTCCCGTAGAAGCCTTTTCGGCTGCTTCGCGCTGCTTTACGTATTCGTCTGTTATCATACGAGCGCACTTTGCTGTTGCAAGAGCAAGCTCATAGCGGTTGAATTCGTCCTTTGTGAGTTCTGAAATTGTGGGATAGATCATTTTGCGTCTCCTTAGGTTAGAATGTGATATTATTGATATTGTTTGCGACGTAGAGTCGTTTTATAAATTTTTAAAATAGTTTTCTTTTACGTTGTGATTTCTGCGAAGCGAGCTTCTTTCGGCTTCAACGATAGAAAGTATCTTTTGCGCGGCATCCTTGTCACCGCCGTCGTAGTTGTATACGACATAGTCGTAGGAGTCGACGTCCGAAAGCTCAGCCTTCGTGCGCTCAAGTCTTTCAAGTATCTTTTCCTCGGTCTCAGTGCCTCTGCCTCTGAGTCGTTGCTCCTGAGTGGCGAATGACGGTGGAAGAAGCATAATGAGTATAGCCTCGGGGTATTTTTCTTTTATCTGATGAGCTCCGTCTATCTCTATTTCAAGTATAAGGTTTTTTCCGCCCTCAAGAACCGAGATAGCCTCTTTTTTTGGAGTTCCGTAAAAGTTTCCGCAGTACTCGGTATATTCAAGCATATCATCCGAGCTTATCCTTGTTAGAAATTCATCGCGCGTTATAAAGTAATAATTTACTCCGTTCTGTTCTCCCGGGCGAGGCGCGCGTGTCGTTGCGGAGACTGAGTAAACAAAGTCGCCTGTTTTGAGAAGATGGGCGTTGACAGTTCCTTTGCCGCTTCCCGCAGGACCTGAGATTATAAGCATCAATCCTTTTTCCATATCATTCCTCTCCGTCTGCGTCATCGATTCCGCTGTCAAGGCGGTTTGCGATAGTTTCCGACTGTATTGCCGAGAGAATGACGTGCTCGCTGTCTGTTATGATAACAGCGCGTGTGCGGCGTCCGCAGGAGACGTCTATCACACGTCCCGCGTCTTTAGCGTCCTGAATAAGACGCTTTATAGGGGCAGAGTCGGGGCTGACGATAGTTATAACTCTGTCCGAAGCTACCATATTTCCAAATCCTATGTTTATGAACTTCATTGTCTTTCCTCGTGTTTACTCTATGTTCTGAATTTGTTCTCTTATCTTTTCTATCTCGCACTTAACGTCCACGACCTTGCGTGTTATAGCGGCGTTAGAGGATTTTGAGCCTATCGTGTTTATCTCACGGTTGAGCTCCTGAACGAGAAAGTCGAGTCTGCGACCGACGGGCTCGTCGGACTCGAGAATAGAACGGAAGCCGTCAAAATGCGAACGCAGACGAACAAGCTCCTCGTCGATAGCTATCTTATCCGCAAATATGGCGCATTCTGTAAGTATTCTGTTTTCATCGAATACGATGCGGTTATCCGCAAGCATATCGCGTAGCTTTTCCTCAAGCTTTTGACGGTAGGAACGAGTGTCATCGGCAGAAAGAGCGTCTATTTCATCGACATAGCGGCTGATAGATTCTATCTTTCCCACGAGATCGCGCTCGATATTTTCGCCCTCGCGGCGTCTCGCGTCGAGGAATTTTTCGATTGCAACGTCAAGGACGCTCGCGAGAGCCTGCCAGTCCTTTTCGACGTCGTCCTCGGATTTAGTCTCAATAAATATTCCCTTATTCTGTGCCACTCTCATTATCGAGATGTCGTCACGAAGGTCAAATTTTTCTCCGAGCAGACGGAGCGCCGAGATATACTGACCCGCATATCCCTCGTCTATCTCAATATTTATATCGGGGGTATCCACAACGTCTATTGATACGAAAACGTCGACTTTTCCGCGGGATATCGAATGAGCCTGAAGATGCGGTTTTACCTTTTCCTCAAGAAAAGAAAACGCGCGGGGAAGCTTGACCGAGCAGTCAAAGAAACGGTTGTTTACCGATTTTATTTCGACGGTTATATCCTTGCCGTCAACAGTGGCTCTGGCTCTGCCAAAAGCCGTCATACTTTTTATCATTTGCGAAAACCTCTTTTAACAAATAGATATATATAATTTATTATAATATAAATTCAAATTTTTGTCAATGGATTTTTTTGAGAAAAGATCTTGCTGCGGTCAATAAAAACAAGGGTGAAAGAGAAGAGATTTTTTTGGAACAGCTTTTTTATGACGCTATATCAGCCTATTTTTCTTCCAAAATTGTGATTTTGTATGAAAAATAGGAGAAACTGTATGTTTTTTTGAAAAAGTACTTGCAATTATTCAAAAAATGTAGTAAAATAAACTGTATTTTAATGCATATTATCGATATGCAAAGTGAAAATTAATTTTGGAGGTAAATAAAAATGGTAGTAGCCGGCGATTTTAAAAACGGTATAACCTTTGATATGGACGGTAACGTATTTCAGGTTATTGAGTTCCAGCACGTAAAACCCGGAAAAGGAGCAGCTTTCGTTCGTACAAAGATAAAGAACGTTATCACAGGCTCTGTTATTGAAAGAACTTTCAGCCCTACTGATAAGTTTGAAAATGCTTATATTGAGAGAAAGGAAATGCAGTATTCCTACAACGACGGAGATCTGTATTACTTTATGGATATGGAAACATTTGATATGATTCCTCTCAACAGCGATAAGCTTCCCGACAACTTCAAGTTTGTAAAAGAGGAGATGCTCTGTAAGATCGTATCCTACAAGGGTAACGTATTTGACGTTGAGCCTCCCACGTTTGTTGAGCTTGTAGTTACTGCGACCGATCCCGGATTTGCGGGAAACACAGCAACAAACACACTTAAGCCTGCAACTCTTGAGACAGGAGCTGTTATCAAGGTTCCGCTCTTTGTAAACGAGGGTGACACTCTTAAGATAGACACCAGAACAGGCGAATATCTCTCCAGAGTATAATCGGAGGTGTTTTATGACACTTAATGAAAAAGCAGCGTACATCAAGGGACTTGCAGAAGGACTTGAGATAGACGCAAAAACAAAAGAAGGTAAGATCATTTCCGCTCTTCTTGATCTTGTTTCCGATATGGCCGAGACCATATCCGATATGGAGGAGGACATCGAATATCTCAACGATTACATCGAGGAGATAGACGAGGATCTCGGAACAGTTGAGGAGTGCCTTGCAGAGTGCGATTGTGACTGCGAGGACGATGATTTTGACTGTGACGGCGACTGCGACGATTGCGACTGTGATTGCGATTTTGACGAGGACGACTATTTTGAGATAGACTGTCCTTCTTGCGGTGAGACCGTTTGCTTCGATGAAACTATCGATCCCGAAGACCTCATCTGCCCCGCTTGCGGAGAAAAGTTTGAGTGTATCGTATCCGAGGATGACCTTAAGGCTATCGACGGAATAGAGGATTGACATAATTGACACAGTTGAATAGACCGGGGGGCTGAGTTGTTCAGCCCCTTGACTTATTCGGAGGTAAATGGTATAATAACTAGGTAATCATCGAAGAAAGGGGGCAGAGACTGTGGAGATAATAAAAGAAGACGGCTTCAGAAAGCAGCTTAAGGGCGGACTTTCGGGCGGATATCTTTTTTTTGGCGAGGAAGATTATCTTAAAGCCTTTTCACTCAAAGCCGCAAGAGACGCTGTTTGCGAGGATAAGAGCTTTGAAATATTCAACGATATGAAAATAGACGCGCTTGATTACAGCGCGCCAGCCCTGCTTGATGCCTTGATGCCATTTCCAATGATGGCTGAAAAGAAAGTGATTACGGTGAACGGGCTCAGTATAGATTCTATGAAGCCGTCCGAGATAGACGACCTTTGCGACGTTCTTGAAACACTTTCGGAATACGACTATAACGTTCTTATAATTTCAGTGCCCGCAGGGGGACTCGATGAAGGAAATCTCCCCAAAAGACCGTCGGCGGTTTTGACCCGACTTTCAAAGTATCTGACCCCCGTAAGATTTGAAGCGATATCTCCCTCAAGACTTGTATCGTGGGTAGGGAAGCATTTTGCTCACAACGGAGTAAAGGCGTCGATAGAGGTCTGTTCGTTTATGATAAATTATTGCGGAGCTTCAATGTTCACGCTTGCAGCGGAGACAGATAAGCTTTCGTACTACGTCTTGTGGAACGGCAGGGACGAGGTGACCGTTGACGACGTGAAAAAGGTTTCGATAGCCGAAATAAGCACGGATACCTTTGCACTTGCAAATGCTATACTTGACGGCAAGTATGATGTTGCTCTTGACGCGCTGTCGGTTATGAAATTCCGCAGGGTAGACCCGATAATTATTTTGTCAGAGGTATCAAAGGTAGTGTGCGACCTGTTTGCTGTAAAAGCCATGCTTGACGAGGGAAAGTCCTCAGCCGAGATAGCGTCTGCGTTTAAGATGAATGAGTACAGAGTCAAGGTGTATATGTCGGGCGCATCGGGAAAGAGTCTGAAAAGGTTGAAGCGCGCGCTCGAGCTTTGCGCCGAGGCAGACAGTGCCTTGAAGCTATCGCCGCAGGGATATATGGCAATAGAAAAGCTTATATGTGCATTTTAAAGGAGAGTAAATGCTCTCCTTTTTGTGCTTGAAAGGAATAATGCGATAAATTTATGACATAATATATGCAGAAACTATTGATAAATCGCACATAAAAAAAGGGTATAAAATAAAATTTTAGGAAAAAATAATAAAAAAATATA
>JAZSBF010000025.1:0-14621 GCA_045602205.1 Eubacteriales bacterium | reverse complement strand
TGACTTCGCTGTAACCGTTGCTAAGACGGCACTTTGGATTGCAGAATCGCAGATGATGAAGGAAACCGAGGAGATTATGAACACCAATCTCGATTTCCTGCCTTTGAAATCCTATGCCAATATTGTAGAGGGCAACGCGCTGCGCACCGATTGGGAAACCGTCGTACCGAAGGACAAGCTTGATTATATTATGGGCAATCCGCCTTTTGTGGGGTATTCCTTGCAAAGTGAAGATCAAAAGAAAGATATTATTTCAATCTATGTTGACGAAAAAGGCAAGCCCTATAAAACCGCAGGTAAAATCGACTATGTTTCCGGCTGGTATTTCAAAGCGGCAGCTTTGATGGAAGGAACTCGTATCCGTACCGCATTTGTATCAACGAATTCTATCACACAAGGCGAGCAGGTTGCAGGCGTATGGAAACCGCTTTATGACCGCTTCAATATTCACATTGATTTCGCTCACCGCACGTTCCGTTGGGATAGCGAGGCAAGTATCAAAGCGCATGTGCACTGTGTAATCGTTGGATTTAGCACGGCACCCAACTATAAGCAAAAACAGCTTTATTCTTCTGAAAGAATGCAACTCGTAGATAATATCAATTTTTATCTTATAGAAGCTCCAACTGTTTTTGTGGAAAGTAATAAAAGACCTATTTCTCAAGTGCCTGAAATGCTCAAAGGAAGTAGTCCTGTTGATGACGGAAATTTCTTTTTCGATGATGAGCAGTATGCAGATTTTATTAAGACCGAACCACAAGCGCAAAAATACATAAAAAAGTTTTATGGCGCAAGAGAATATTTACATAATATAAATCGCTGGTGTTTGTGGTTGGAAGGCATTTCTCCTGCGGAGTTAAAAAATATGCCTAATGTTATGAAACGCATATCTGAGGTAAGAGATTTTCGCCTTGCGAGTTCAAAGGAGGCAACTCGTAAATACGCAGATTATCCTACTCGTTTTATGGAGTTGCGCCAACCAACCACGGACTACATCTTAATACCCCGACACACTTCTGAAAATAGAAAGTATATACCATTTGGATTTATGACAAGTGATGTTATTTGTGGAGATGCAAACAATATGATTCCACAGGCAACATTATATCATTTTGGTATATTGACTTCCAATGTACATATGGCTTGGGTAAGAGCCGTTTGTGGTAGAATCAAAAGCGATTATCGTTATTCAAATGATGTTGTGTATAATAACTTCCCGTGGTGTAACCCCACCGCAGAACAGAAAAAGAAGATTGAGGAAACAGCACAGGCTATTCTTGACGCACGCGCACTCTATCCCGATTGTTCTTTGGCAGACCTTTATGATGAAGTTGCTATGCCACCAGAACTCCGCAAGGCTCATCAAGCAAATGATAAAGCGGTTATGCAGGCATATGGCTTCTGGGGCAAACTCAACACCGAATCTGCGTGTGTTGCAGAGCTTATGAAGATGTATCAAAATCTCTCACAAAACAATTAATTCAAATTTAATAACCCCAAAAACAAAACAAGCCCTCATCTTCGAGGGCTTTACCTATATCGCCATATCACAAAAAAGAAGATTTATCTTCTTTTCGTTTTCATATTGACAATTTACGGCTTCGGGTGTATAATTTGTTGGTCGTTTTGATTTAAGCTGAGAGAGGGGTTCTGAATGTTTACCACGCTGTTGATTTCAATGATAATTATAGCCGTATTTATCGCCAGTATTTTATTTTTTCCGTCGCTTATGATACGGAAACACACTATCAAGGTCTACTCGATAATTCCGATAATCGGGGCAATAATTCTGATAATGTTTGGCAGGGTGGATTTCTTTCATATTATAAGAAGCTTTTCCGAAAACACCTCGGTGAATCCGTTGAAAATTTTGATACTTTTCCTTTCGATGACCACGTTTTCGCTCATACTTGAGCAAACGGGATTCTTTGCATATATCTCTACCAAGGTGCTTGAAAAGTCAGGGAACAATCAATTCGTTGTTTTCATATCCTTCTACATAGTTATTTCTATACTCACGATATTTACATCTAACGATATAATAATTCTCACTTTTACTCCTTTTATCTGTCATTTTTGTAAATCGGCAAAGATAAAAAGGTCGCCGTATCTTTTTATGGAATTCGTTGCGGCAAACACGTGGAGTCTCTTGCTTATAATCGGAAATCCGACAAACATATACATTTGCGGAGCTTTTGGAATAGATTTTATCAAATATTTTAAAACAATGCTTTTGCCAACGGTCTTTGCGGGAGTTACATCGTTGGCGGTAATGCTTCTCCTTTTCTACACGAGACTAAAAAAGCCGATGGAGAAGTGCGATGAGCACGCGGCTATCACTGACAAGCCTGTAATGGTGATATCACTCATACACCTTTGCTTTTGTATCGTCTCGTTGGCAACATCGCAATATATTGGCGTCGAGATGTGGATAATATCATTTGTGACCGCTATTTCGGAGATTCTTTGTGTGACTGTCTCGCTTTGTATAAGAAAGCAAAAGCTCACGCTTCTTGGACGCGGACTTTCGGGAATGCCATTTGAGATAATACCATTCATTATTGGTATGTTTATCATCGTTCTCGCGCTCGATTCAAGCGGCATCACGGCGATGATCCAGACGGCTCTGAGCCCGTACAACGACGTATTCACCTACGGTTACGTATCATTTATAGCCGCTAATATAGTGAATAATATTCCTATGAGCGTACTTTTCTCAAAGATACTCGCGTCGGGAAGTCTTCCGAGCACTGCGGGGATATACGCCACGGTAATTGGCTCAAACATAGGCGCTTTTCTGTCGCCTGTCGGCGCACTTGCGGGTATAATGTGGTCGAACCTTCTGCGCAAAAAGGGAGTTAGGATATCCATTCTCAGATTTTTGAAATACGGCGCGGCTATTGGTATTCCCGCCATCAGCGCGGCACTGTTGGGACTTTATATAGTGCTATAAAATTATTTGATAACGAGAGGTAATTTAGGGAGCCTTTTCTTAATGTTTATCTATGACTTGTCATTTTTCCTGACGAGAGCGGTCTTAATTAAAGATACAACGAATTATTTGCAAAGTATAATCAATTGCAACTTTCATAAATATCTCCAATCAAATATTTGGTGTACTTAAATCAAGTATACTTACGACATTGTATCATAAAATAGTCTTAAAATATACTTACATTAAGATTATTTTGGAGATTTTTATGAGAAATAAAAATAATAAGCACCTTGGAATTGAAATCGATCCGGAGCTTCATTATAAGCTTCACTATATATCGAAGTATTACGGTCGCTCGGCAAACGGAGAAATACTTTATTTAATTAGACAGGAAATAAAAGCTTTTGAAAAAAGTGAGGGGGAAATTGAAATTCCCAAAGCATCGGAAACAAATTAAAATAGTTTTGCGGACGGTATAAAAAGGCACTTATGGCAGTTTTGCCATAAGTGCCTTTGCGTTGGTTTTGTCACTCGTTTTGTTGCCATTAATTAAGCTTTGTTGCTTTTTACGCTGTTTTTTGCGAAAAGACTCTTAAAAATAAAATCTAAAAATATTTACAATAAAATATGAAATAACTGTTTACAAAAAACGATAAATGTAGTAAAATATAAATAATATAATTATTATACGGAGAATTGTTATGTCTGAAACGAAATATAAAAGAGTTCTGCTCAAGCTTTCGGGCGAGGCGCTTGCGTCAGGAGCTGACGGAATACTTAATTTTGACTTTATTACCGAGATAGCAGCAGTGCTCAAAAAGTGTGTCGACGACGGTATCGAGATAGGCATCATCGTCGGCGCGGGAAACATCTGGAGGGGCAGACAGGGCGGAAAGATGGATAGAGTCAGAGCCGACAGTATGGGTATGCTTGCGACAACCATCAACGCTTTGGCACTTCAGGATACCTTTATCCAGAACGGACTTGATTCGGTCGTTATGACCGCGGTGAATATGAGAGCTTTTGCAGACCCTTATACCGCGAGAGAGGCTATCTCGGCGCTTGAGGCGGGGAAGATAGTTATATTCGGCGGCGGACTCGGCTCTCCGTATTTCTCAACAGACACGGCAGCCGTGCTCAGAGCCGCTGAGATCGGTGCTGATGCCGTGCTTATGGCAAAAAATATCGACGGCGTTTATTCGGCAGATCCGCTCAAAGACCCGTCAGCCGTAAAATACGACAGTATTACCTATAAGGACATACTCAAGAACGAGCTCAAGGCGCTTGACCTTACGGCTACCACCTTCTGTATGGACAACGATATCAAGCTTTACGCCTTTGAGCTTAAAGACCCGATGAATATTTACAGAGTCATCAAGGGCGAGCAGATAGGCACAGAGATACACAAATAATAACATAAGTAAAAAATAAACTGACTAAATATATAACGGAGGCTACTATGAAACTCAACACTAAAGAATTTGAAGAAAAAATGGGCAAGGCGATAGCCGCTTACGAGCAGAATATCGCTACTATAAGAGCAGGTCAGGCAAACACCGCTGTGCTCTCAAAGATCAATTTTGAATATTGGGGAGCGCCCACCTCGCTTATGTCTATGGCAGACGTTCGCATTGCTGACAGTAAGACTGTAACCATCACCCCCTATGATGCTACGTCTCTTAAGGCGATGGAAAAGGCAATTCTTTCGTCCGACCTTGGAATCACACCCACAAACGACGGAAAAATGATAAGAATAGTATTCCCTCAGCCCACAGAGGAGCGCAGAAAAGAGCTTGCTAAGCAGGTTCAGAAGATGGGCGAGGAGGCAAAGGTTGCCGTAAGAAACATCCGCCGCGACGCAAACGACGCCGCAAAGAAGATGAAGAAGGACGGAGAGATGACAGAGGATGAACAGAAGGCTTCTGAAAAGTCTATTCAGGATCTTACCGACAAGTACATCAAGGAGATCGATTCCGTAACAGCAAGAAAAGAAAAGGAAATTATGCAGATATAAGGCTTTCTGCGGACCGGGCGGCCGTAAAACCCGCCCGGATTTTTTTAGGAGGAAGGCTGTATGGCAACAAAAAAGGTCAAGTACACTGCCGAGGAGGCAGGACTTCATCATATAAGCTTTATAATGGACGGAAACGGAAGATGGGCGCAAAAGCGCGGTATGCCGCGTGAATACGGTCATAAGTTCGGCGCGCGTACCTTTGAGACGGTAATGGAATACTGCTGCAATATGGGAATTTGCGCAACGACCTTTTACGTTTTCTCCACTGAGAATTGGAAAAGACCTCAAAAGGAGGTCGATGCTATACTCTCGCTTCTCGATAACTATCTCGACGACTGCGAGAAAAAGCTTGAAAAATACGATATACGTTTTATCTTTTTGGGTGATAAGGCTGTTTTTCCCGAAAATATGCGCAAAAAAATGCTCGATATAGAAGAAAAATCTTCTTCGCATAGATATATAGTCAATCTGGCGCTGAATTACGGCGGCAGAAACGAGATCGTTACGGCGGTGAATAAGCTTATAGAAGGCGGAAATACTAAGCTTTCGGCAGAGGATATAAGCAAAGCCGTATATACGTCCGAGTCGCCCGAGCTCGACCTTATCGTCCGCACGGGCGGAGATATGAGAATATCGAACTTTTTGCTATGGCAGTCTGCTTACGCAGAGCTTTATTTTACCGATACACTCTGGCCCGATTTTTCAACGGACGACGTTGATGCGGCAGTGGAGAATTTTATGAGGAGAAAGCGTCGTTTTGGCGGCGTTTGATTGGAGATTGTTGTAATGAAGGTAAGAATTTTGACCTCGATAGTCGCAACCTGTGTTTTGATACCCGCGCTTATGTTGTCGGCAACGCCTATATTCTGCGCCGCTATCGCCGCGGTGGCAGTGATAGCGATATTTGAAATAACACGTTGCATAGGTATAAGAAAATTATATATAACTTTTCCCATTTATTTGTGCGCGGTCGCCTTGCCGTTCCTTTTCAGATATAGCGGTGATATTTACCGCGCCGCTGTGATATCCTTTATTTTTGCGGCGCTTTATTTGATGTATCTCTTTACACTCGCTATACTTTCGCACGGAAAGTTTGGATTTGCTGACCTTTCAACGCTATTTTGCGTTTCACTCTATATCCTTGGCGCGCTTACGTCTATCCTTTACGTAAGAGACTTCGGAGAGACGGGAAAGTATATATACATACTCATATTCCTCGGCGCTTGGATAACCGATACATTCGCGTACTTCACGGGAATGCTTCTCGGAAAGCATAAGCTTATCCCCGACGTAAGTCCTAAAAAGACGATAGAGGGAAGTATCGGAGGAATATTTTTCTGCGCCCTCTCGTATGCGGTGTTCGGCATAATCACCGATATCTTTTTCGGTACGAACGCAAATATCATTCTCCTTATCGTAGGCGGTATCGTCATTTCGGTAATATCGCAGATAGGAGACCTTATAATGTCTGTTATCAAGAGACATTACGGCATAAAGGACTATGGCAAGCTTTTCCCCGGACACGGCGGTATACTTGACAGATTTGACTCTATACTCGCGGTCTCGCTCGGCGTGGCTATGCTGTGTATGGTATCGGGGCTTCTTGGAATAAATATTTTATAAGGCGGACGCTGATTTGAAAGCTAATGATAAAAAAATGATGATACTCGGTACGACAGGCTCTGTGGGTGAGCAGGCGGTCGACGTTGCGAGAGAAAACAAGGTCTCTCTTACGGGTATCAGCGCAAATAAAAACGTCAAAAGAACTGAAGAAATTGCGCGAGAATTCGGAGTTGAGTTTTGCGCGATGGCAGACGAGGACGCCGCAAAGGAGCTTCGTTTGCGTCTTGCCGATACTGATATAAAGGTGCTTGCGGGAGACGACGGAATATGCGAGATGATCTCGCGCACAAAAAACGACGTTGTCCTCAACTCGATAATCGGTGAGGCAGGACTTAAGCCTACTCTTGCTGTAATAGACTCGGGCGCAAGACTTGCGCTTGCTAACAAGGAGTCTCTTGTAGTTGCGGGGGACATAGTTATGGCTCGCGCAAGGGAGAAGAACGTCGATATTTTGCCCGTTGACAGCGAGCATTCGGCTATTTTTCAGTGCTTGAAGTCGGGTAAGCGAGAAGAAGTTAAAAAAATTCTCCTCACCGCGTCGGGCGGACCGTTTTTTGGATATACTGTGGATATGCTGAAAAATATCACCGTCGAGCAGGCGCTCGCGCATCCCACGTGGAAAATGGGGGCAAAGATAACGATAGACAGCGCAACTCTTATGAATAAAGGATTTGAGGTGATCGAGGCTGTGCATCTTTTTGGCGTTCCTGCCGATAAGATAGAGGTGCTTATTCACCGTGAGAGTATAATTCATTCGGCTGTGGAATATATTGATAACAGTGTCATAGCGCAGCTATCAGTTCCCGATATGAGACTTTGCGCGCAGTACGCGTTGACCTATCCTGAAAGAACGAGCGCGGTCATTGACGAGCTTGACCTCACAAGGCTTGCAACACTTTCCTTCGCAAAGCCTGATTACGACACCTTCTCGCTTCTCGCTTGCGCGATAGCTGCTATCTCAAAGGGCGGGGCGCTGCCTGCGGTCCTCAATGCCGCAAACGAGGTAGCGGTTGCCGCATTCCTGAGTAGAAGATTATCCTTCTACGGCATTTGCGAGACAGTTACCGAGGTGGTCGAGCGCTTGAGCGCTGCGAGCCGTGTATCCTCGCTTGAGGATATACTCGCGTACGATGCCGAGGCGAGAATCGAGGCAAATAAGATAATAGAAGATCGATCACTTTGCGCTATGAAGTGATCTATGCGTATAATACAAGTTTAGGAGCTGTTTATGTTTCTTTATATTCTGTTGGCACTGCTTATATTCGGATTTCTTATATTTATCCACGAGGGCGGACATTTTATAGCTGCACGTATATGCGGTGTTACAGTTAATGAATTTGCTATCGGAATGGGCCCGAAAATATTTTCGTGGACATCCAAAAAAAGCGGAACTCATTACCGCATAAGGCTGTTGCCGATCGGCGGCTTTGTCAATATGGAGGGCGAGGAAGAAAACTCCGAGAGCGAGGGCGCGTTCTGCAATAAAAGCGTTCCAAAGAGAATGTTTATAATAATCGCGGGCGCTCTTATGAATATCCTGCTCGGATTTATTCTTATGTTTGTGATAGTCCTCTCGCAAAAGGACGGTCTTGCGTCCACAAAGGTCGCAATATTTAACGACAACGCTCTCAGCTCAGAAAAAATAATGGTGGGAGATACCGTTCTCAAGGTGGACGGAACGAGAGTTCATACAGGCTATGAGCTTCTTTACGAGGTGCAAAACAGCGCTTATGAGCCAATTGAGGTCGTGGTTCTCCGTGACGGAGAGAAGGTCGTGCTAACAGATGTTACCTTTCCGACATACGAATACAGCGGAGTGTTGATGGGCGACTGTGATTTCAGAGTTTTTGCCGAGGAAGACACCTTTGGAAACATTATGAAGCATTCCTTTTACCGTTCTGTATCTACTGTTAAGATGATATACGACTCACTTTTCAATCTTATTACGGGAAAATACGGAATGGACGCGATATCAGGTCCTGTCGGTGTGACGCAGGTCATCGGGGAGACGGTCGAATCTGTCTCGGATATGGGAGCGAACGCCGTTATCTCAACGGTGCTCTCTATGGTGACCTTGATATCTATAAATCTCGGAGTCTTCAATCTTCTCCCGTTCCCCGCGCTTGACGGCGGTCAATTCCTTTTCCTTATAATAGAGGGAATAAGAAGAAAGCCTGTTGATAAGCGCATACAGGGATATATAAATTTTGCGGGAATTATGTTGCTTTTTGCCCTTATGGCTATCGTTACTTTTAAGGATATAATAAAAATCATTTTAGGATAGTTTATGAATTATAACGACATAAGAAGAAAAACAAAAAAAATAAAGGTTGGAAATATAGCAATAGGCGGTGACTCGCCTATTGCTATTCAGTCTATGACGAATACAGACACCCACGACGCGCGGGCAACTGTCGAGCAGATAAAGCTTCTTGAGGAAAAGGGGTGTGACATAATACGCATCACCGTGCCCGACGTCTCGGCGGCAAGGACTATATCCGCTGTTAAGGAAAGCGGAGTCAGCGCGCCAATCGTAGCCGATATCCACTTTGACTACAAGGTGGCGCTTGAGTGCGCGCAGATGGGGGTCGATAAGATAAGGATAAATCCGGGTAATATAGGGGACGACGAGAGAGTAAGAGCTGTATGCAGAGCCTGCGCCACAGCGGGAATACCTATAAGAATAGGCGTTAACAGCGGCTCGCTTGAGAAAAACATTCTCGCAAAATATGGCGCTCCCACACCCGAAGCGCTTTGTGAAAGCGCGATGTATCACGTCTCGCTGCTTGAGAAATTCGATTTTAACGACATAGTCATATCTATCAAGGCGTCAAATCCCTACAATATGATAAAAGCAAACAGAATGCTCGCGGCGATGTGCGATTATCCGCTGCATCTCGGCGTGACCGAGGCGGGAAGCCGTGAGATAGGCTCGATAAAGAGCGCTGTCGGAATAGGCTCGCTTCTGTGCGACGGCATCGGAGATACTATAAGAGTCTCGCTTACGGACAAGCCCGAATTTGAAGCCGAGGCGGCTAAAAACATACTCAGAGCCGTTTCTGTTGAAGGACAGTGCGGAATGGACATCGTAAGCTGTCCCACCTGCGGAAGAACCAAAATAGACCTCATTTCTCTTGTTAAGGAGTTTGAGGAGGCGGCAAAGCGCGAGGGACTTACCTCACTTCCGATAAAGGTCGCTCTTATGGGTTGCGTGGTAAACGGACCCGGAGAGGCAAGGGAGGCTGATATAGGCATCGCGGGCGGAAAAGGCGAGGCGGTGCTTATAAGACGCGGCGAGGTAGTCTGCAAGATAGCAGAGGACAACATTATAAACGTTCTTATAGAGGAAATAAAAAAGATAGGGAAATAAATTTAAGGAAAGAGAGGGAATTATCGTTGGCATCGAAGAATCTTAAAGAGTTACTTGCAAAATACGAGCCTACAACGGAATATCTTGAGATACTTGAGTCGGGTTATGACGTAGTCTCCCGTGTGGATAAAGAAAAAAGATTTCTTGAGGTAAGGGCGAAATTCCCAAAAATAATAGATAAAGATACTTTATATGACATAGAAAAGCAGGTGAAGTCGGCATATAACCTGAATTGGTTCAAGATATTGCCGACTTACGACCACTCTCTTTTTTCCTATGGCTACATACCCCAGATACTGAAGGAAACAGAGGTCGTAGGAACTGTCGCTAAGGGCTTTTTCTCGAAATATACCTACGAGCTTGACGAGGGCAAGCTTACGGTAAAAATACCGTTTCCCGAAAACGGTATAAATCTTCTTGAGGATGCGAAAACGCCGTCGGTTATAGAAAATATAATTTTGAGCGAGTTCGGTATAAAGATAAATGTATCGATAGAATATTCGGGAACACGGGATCTCGAGAGCGCAGAAGAGGCGAGAATGCGCCTTGAGGAGATAGACAGACAGCTTGCGGTTGCCGAAAAGAATTATGAGGAGCATTTGCGCGCGTCTGCCTTCCAGCCGACAAGGGTAGGTAAAAAGGACGAGGAAGATGATACTCCCAAGCTTCCGAGGATAGCGTCGGTCTACGACTATGATATACGCTCGTCGGCAGTTGAGGACGGAAAGATAACGATAGGCACTTTGACTTTTGACCTTTCTGCGCCGCAATTCGTCCTTGGAAATGAGTTTGATATACGTCCCGTACCTATCGCTACTATAAATAAACCTGTAAAAAATATCGTATTTGTGGGAGAGGTCTTTTCCTTTCTCTCCGAGCCAAACAGAGCAGGGGATAAATTCAACGTTTCAATAGGACTGTTCGACGGCAACTCGTCTATATACGCAAAAAGATACTCGCTCTCTCCCGATGAGGCAAAGGAGGCTAAAAGCGCGGCGTCCGCGGGAAGTACCGTGGCTATTCACGGATACACAAAATACGAGCGAGGAGAGGACGAGCTCTATCTCAGCTATACAGATATAGCTACCGTATCCAAAAAGTCGAGAACCGACAACGCGCCAAAGAAAAGAGTTGAGCTGCATCTGCATACGACTATGTCAAGCATGGATGCCGTCATCGCTCCCGACGTTGCCGTAAAGACCGCTCAGAAATGGGGACACCCTGCGGTAGCCATTACCGACCACGCAAACGTTCAAGGCTTTCCTGAGGCAATGATAGCCGCCGAGAAGTGCGGAATGAAGGTCATATACGGTATGGAGGCATATTTCGTAAACGACACCGCGACAGCGCTCAACGGAGAGTACGCGGGCAACTTCCATAACGAATTTGTTGTGTTCGATATAGAGACGACGGGACTTTCTCCCGTAAACTGCAAGATAATCGAGATAGGCGCTGTCAAGATAAAGGACGGCAAGGTGCTTGACGTATATAACACCTTTGTAAATCCCGAATGTCCCATACCCGAGGAGATAGTTGAGCTTACCTCGATAACCGACGATATGGTGGCGGGGGCAAGAAAAATAGATGAGGTCCTTCCCGAATTTCTCGATTTTGTGGGCGGCAGACTGCTCATAGCCCACAACGCCGATTTTGATACGGGCTTTATTCGCGCGGCGGCGAAGTCTCTTTCTATTCCGTTTGATACTCCGTACCTTGATACGCTCGCGCTTTCGAGATATATCAACACCGAGCTGAAATCCCATAAGCTCGACACGCTTGTGAAGCATTATTCTCTTGGGGATTTTCATCACCACAGAGCGTGTGACGACGCCGAGGTGCTCTCACGCATATTCTTCAAGATGACAGAACAGCTTGAGGCTCTTGACGTAAAGACCTTTGCTGACCTTCAGAGTGAAATGACAGCAAAGAGCAATCCGCTCCTTCTCAAGCCCTATCACCAGATAATACTTGTAAAAAATCAGACGGGACTTAAAAATCTCTATAAGCTCGTATCATACAGCTACCTTAACTATTTCAGAAAAACGCCAAGAATTCCCAAGACAGAGCTTGAAAAGCACCGCGAGGGACTTATCATCGGCTCAGCGTGCGAGGCGGGAGAGCTGTTTACGGCAATCCTTGAGGGCAGACCCGAATCTGAAATAGAAAATATCGTGAGCTTTTACGATTATCTTGAGATACAGCCTCTCTCTAACAACCGCTTCCTTGTAGATGAACAACACAAGGTAGCCGACGACGAGGGGCTCAGAGAGCTTAACCGAAGGATAGTCGCGCTTGGAGAAAAGTATAATAAGCCCGTAGTCGCGACCTGTGACGCGCATTTTCTGAACGACGAGGACGAGCTTTACAGAAAGATAATCGTAAGCGCAAAATTCAAGGACGGAGACAGAGACACGCATCTCTATTTCCGCACGACCGAGGAGATGCTTGAGGAATTCTCATACCTCGGCGAAGAAAAGGCTTATGAGGTCGTAGTTACAAATACAAACCTTATAAACGATATGATAG
The DNA here is from genome assembly GCA_045602205.1 of Eubacteriales bacterium. Taxonomy (GTDB): domain Bacteria; phylum Bacillota; class Clostridia; order Oscillospirales; family CAG-272; genus HGM12713. The sequence continues at coordinate 2,153 of JAZSBF010000025.1, read as the reverse complement.
AAAATGTCAGACCGATACCTAAGGGCTCGTTCACGCCCAATATGGAAGGCGCTGACGAGGAGCTTCAGGACCTTTGCTGGACGAAGGCTCGCTCTATGTACGGCGATCCCTTGCCCGAGCTTGTAAGAGCAAGGCTTGATAAGGAGCTCACCTCTATCATAAAGCACGGATTTGCTGTGCTTTATATGATAGCGCAGAAGCTTGTATGGTACAGCGAGAGCCAAGGCTATCTCGTTGGCTCGCGAGGCTCGGTCGGCTCGTCCTTCGTCGCTACGATGGCGGGAATTTCTGAGGTAAATCCCTTGCCACCGCACTATTATTGCACGAATTGTCAGTACAGCGAGTTTATCACCGACGGCTCGGTAAAATCGGGCTTTGACCTTGAGGACAAGATATGTCCCGTGTGCGGAAAGCTCTTGAGCGCGGACGGTCACGATATCCCCTTTGAGACCTTTCTCGGCTTCCACGGAGATAAATCCCCCGATATCGACCTTAACTTCTCGGGCGACGTTCAGGGACGCGTGCACAAATATACAGAGGAGCTGTTCGGAAGCGAAAACGTCTTCAGAGCGGGAACTCTCGGAACACTTGCCGACAAGACCGCCTTCGGCTTTGTGGCAAAATATTTCGAGTCTAAGGGAGTAAGCATCGGCAGAGCCGAGATGGATAGGATAATCCAGAGCTGTGTCGGCGTAAAGAGAACTACGGGACAGCACCCCGGCGGAATCATCGTTGTTCCGCGTGAATATGAGGTCTATGACTTCACGCCGGTCCAGCACCCCGCGGACGACCCTCACTCAGACATAATTACCACCCACTTCGCGTTCTCTTATCTCCACGATACGATATTGAAGCTCGACGAGCCCGGACACGATATTCCAACCAAATATAAGTGGCTCGAAAAGTTTTCGGATACAAGCGTTATGGACGTAAAGATGAACGACAAGTCTATCTATGAGCTGTTTTTGTCAACAAAGTCGCTCGGTGTGAGACCGGAGGATATCGATTCTCAGATAGGCACTTTCGGTCTTCCCGAGTTCGGCACTCGTTTTCTGCAACAGGTGCTTGTTGACGCAAAGCCCAAAAACTTTGCCGATCTGCTTCAGATATCGGGACTTACACACGGAACAGGCGTGTGGCTCGGTAACGCCGATGAGCTTATCAAGGACGAGATCTGTACCATATCCGAGGTTATCGGGTGTCGTGACAACATAATGAACGACCTTATAAGATACGGCGTAGAAAATTCCGTCGCGTTTAAGATAATGGAGAGCGTGCGAAAGGGAAAGGGACTTACTCCCGAATGGGAAGCAACTATGAGAGAACATAACGTTCCCGAATGGTATCTCGATTCCTGTAAAAAGATAAAGTACATGTTCCCGAAGGCGCACGCCGCCGCTTACGTTATGTCGGCTATACGGCTTGCGTGGTATAAGATATATAAGCCTATCGCATTTTATTGCGCTATGTTTACGGTCGCTCCCGGCGGATTTGACGCCACACTCGTGATGAAGGGCAAGGCGGCTCTCGCGGCAACGATAAAGGATATCGAAAGGCGTTCGAAGGAAGCCTCTCCAAAGGAGCAGGCGTCTATACCTACCTTCCAGCTCGCTAACGAATGTATGGCAAGGGGCATTAAATTTTTGCCGATAGACATCGAGAAGTCCGACGCGTACGCATTTTTGCCCGAAAACGGAGCAATACGAATGCCGTTTTCCTCTTTGCCGGGACTTGGCGAGAACGCAGCGCTAAATATTATGACGGCGCGTAACGAAGAACCGTTTTTCTCGGTCGAGGACCTTCAAAAGCGAGCAAAGCTTACAAAGAGCGTTATTGAGGTCCTGCGTACAAACGGAGTTATAAAAAATCTCAGCGAGACAGACCAGCTTACGCTCTCTGTTTTTGATGATACTCCGATAACATATACCGCAAAGCCCGAGCCCAAAAAAGCGGAGAAGGCCGTTAAGGTTCAAGCAGCAGAGCAGGAAGAAGAAGCGGAACAGCTCTCGTTCTTCTGATAAAGCTGCTCCAATATTGGCGTTTTGAACATATTTGCTGAGCAAATTCTATTTGTTTTGTCTATTTAAGATACCTTGAAAATTTTTATAATTTTTTTCAAAAAAAGTATTGACATTTTTGAAAAATAATGTATA
>JAZSBF010000024.1:0-15790 GCA_045602205.1 Eubacteriales bacterium | reverse complement strand
CCCTCTGTTGTGGTCATATTGCGAAAAGCGTTTAATTTATAATATAAATGCAACTCGGCGGGTATGGTACGAGTGTTTATAGCAGATTTCACCATCGTGGGATAAATAGAAATTAAAAGCATACGACACCCGAAGCTCGGGGGCAGGCACTGCCTGCGGTCCGACGGGTTGCCACCTTAGAGAAAAATATCCTATTTAGCAATACAAACATAGAACAATCCAATGTTTGATGTTTTTTGCCATATAGCAAAAATGGCGGTGTTTAGCCGCCAAATCAAACTTGGCGCAACTCCAAGGGGGGTGCAGCTTTCCTCAAAAGGTTCTCACGAAAAATTCCCTTTCTCCTTAACATAACAGATAAATCAACATAAAACAACAATAAAAAATATAAAGTTCACACGATGTATGCACAAAACCACATTCAAAAACCACAAAAGTGCAAAAATCGGGGCATGTAGGGTGTCCAAAACAACAAAACTGTCTTTGTATTAAGGCAAATTTTGGGATTTTGATAGTAAAAATCAAGACAATTTAGGTATAAAACAAACAAATCCCAAAAAAATAAAGAAAAAAATCAAAAAAACCGTTGACAAAGCAAAACAAATATGGTATAGTGTACTTAGGATAATAGCAGAATTGTGCCAAAACCAAGGTGTTTTTGTGTGTTTGGTACAAATTCTCGCTTTTACATTTGTTTAAAATACTTAAGAAAAGGATGATTCGTATGAAGTTCTATTCAGAACCTATTGCTAAATCTCCGAGGATACCGCTTCTCGTCGACGCCCTGTTTGAGAAAATGCCTCAGATAGAAGCCGACAGAGCCGTCCTCCTTACCGAATCATACAAAGCCACCGAGGGCGAGCCTATCGTGACTCGCCGCGCAAAAGCTTTCAAACACATTCTTGAGAACATTCCGATAACGATCCGCGAAAACGAGCTTATCGTCGGCTCTGCCACAAAAGCTCCGCGCTCTTGTCAGGTGTTCCCCGAATATTCGTTTGAATGGCTTGAGGCTGAGTTCGATACGGTAGAAACAAGAACAGCCGACCCCTTCTATATCTCAGAGGAGACAAAGGCTACTCTGCACGAGGTATATAAATATTGGAAGGGAAAAACCACAAGCGAGCTGGCGACCTCTTATATGTCGCCTGAAGCAAGGCTTGCTATCGAGCACAACATCTTCACACCCGGCAACTATTTCTACAACGGCATCGGTCACCTTACGGTAGACTATCCCAAGGTGCTCGCCATTGGTTACTCGGGTATTCTTAAGGAAGCTAAGGAAGCGCTTGGCGCTCTCTCACAGGGAGACGCGGATTTCGCAAAGCGCAGCCACTTCCTCGGCGCTGTGATAATCAGCTGCGAGGCGGCTATCGCCTACTCAAAGCGCTATGCCGAGCTTGCCGAAAGAATGGCGAAGACCTGCGCCGACATAAGACGCCGCAAAGAGCTTGAGGATATCGCCGCGGCTTGCCGCAATGTTCCCGAGTTCGGAGCTACAAGCTTCCGCGAGGCGTGCCAGTCCTTCTGGTTCGTTCAGATGCTTTTACAGATAGAGTCGAGCGGACACTCGATATCCCCCGGTCGATTCGACCAGTATATGTATCCTTATTATAAGAAGGATCTCGATGCGGGGATAATCACCCGCGAGGACGCGCAGGAGCTTATGGACTGCATCTGGGTCAAGCTCAACGACCTCAACAAGTGCCGCGATGCCGCATCCGCCGAAGGATTTGCGGGATACAGCCTCTTCCAGAATCTTATCGCGGGCGGTCAGGACGAGTTTGGCAAGGACGCGACAAACGACCTTTCATTTATGTCGATAACCGCGACCGAGCACGTCTTCCTTCCTCAGCCCTCATTCTCTGTCAGAGTCTGGAACGGCACTCCGCACGAGTTCCTCATTCGCGCGGGAGAGCTTACAAGAACGGGAATCGGATTCCCCGCTTACTACAACGACGAGGTTATAATCCCCGCTCTCCAGAACAGAGGCCTTACGCTCGCTGAGGCGAGAGACTACAACATAATCGGTTGCGTCGAGCCGCAGAAGGCGGCGAGAACAGACGGTTGGCACGACGCGGCGTTCTTCAATATGTGCCGTCCGCTCGAGCTTGTTTTCTCGAACGGAGTCGACAAAGGAGTACAGATAGGTCCGAGGACCGGAGAGGTCGAATCCTTTGCTACATACAAGGATTTTGAGAACGCTTACAGAACGCAGATGAATTATTTCATCGAGCTTCTCGTCAACGCTGACAACGCCATCGACGTGGCGCACGCAGAGCGCTGTCCCCTCCCCTTCCAGTCCTCGATGGTCGATGACTGCATAAAGAGAGGCAAGAGCTTGCAGGAGGGCGGAGCGATATACAACTTCACAGGTCCTCAGGGCTTTGGTATCGCGAACATCGCCGACGGTATGTATGCCGTCAAGAAGCTCGTTTACGATGACAAAAAGTACACGCTCTCTTTTGTCAAGGAGGCGCTTGACAACAACTACGGCGAGGATATGGACTCGGCTATGGCGGCTAAGCTTACAAATCAGGTCGCAGAGGCTATCGTTGCCGCAGGCAAGGAGCTTACAGAAAACGATATAAAGACCGCTTATCTCGCAATAAAGACGAACAAGGCAAGCGAGGCCGACAAGGCAAAATATGCCAAGCTGCGTGAGGACATTGCCGCCGCTCCGAAATTCGGCAACGACGACGACGCGCTCGACGCGTTCGCTCGCGAGATGGCTTATACTTACACAAAACCGCTTGAGGGCTACAAGAACCCCAGAGGCGGTATCTTCCAGGCAGGTCTTTACCCCGTCTCCGCTAACGTTCCGCTTGGCGCGCAGACAGGGGCAACACCCGACGGCAGACTCGCGTTCACTCCCGTGGCGGACGGAGTTTCTCCCTCCGCGGGCAAGGACATCAAGGGTCCGACCGCGGCGGCAAACTCGGTATCCCGCCTCGACCACTACATCGCTTCAAACGGAACTCTCTTTAATATGAAGTTCCATCCTTCAGCCCTCGAGGGCAGAAGCGGACTTGAAAGCTTTGTGGCGCTCATAAGAGGTTACTTCGATCAAAAGGGCAGCCACGTGCAGTTCAACGTCGTCAGCCGCGAGACTCTCAGGGACGCTCAGAAGAACCCAGAGAAGTACAAGTCGCTTGTTGTCAGAGTTGCGGGCTACTCCGCACTCTTCACCACGCTTTCAAAGAGCTTGCAGGAAGATATAATCAACAGAACAGAGCAACAGGGCTTTTGAGGTAGATAACTATGGATAAAGCGTTGCTTGATACAAAAGGAAGGATATTCAATATCCAACGCTTTTCTATCCACGACGGACCGGGAATAAGAACTATCGTGTTTTTGAAGGGTTGTCCCCTCAGGTGCAGATGGTGCTGCAATCCCGAATCGCAGGAATGGCATCACGAGACAATCGTCACAGGCGGCGTATCAAAGCCCGTCGGACGTGACGTCACGGTCGCCGAGGTGCTTGAGGAGATACAAAAGGACAGGGTCTACTACTCCCGTTCGGGAGAAGGAGGCATCACGCTTTCGGGCGGTGAGTGCCTCTGGCAGCCCGATTTTTCGGCAGCTTTGCTTGAGGCGGCAAAGGAGCTCGGTATCTCGACCGCGATAGAAACAACGGGATACGCCGATATAGACGTCATAAGACGCCTGCTCAGGTACACCGACACCGTCCTTATGGATATAAAGCATACAAACGGCGAAAAGCATAAGGCGTTCACGACGAAGGACAATGATCTCATCCTTGCCAACGCGAGAATAATCGCAAAAGAAGCAAAGCGTTTGATAATCAGAACTCCCGTGATCCCCACCTTCAACGATACCGAGGAGGAGATACGCTCTATCGCCGAATTCGCCAAGTCCCTTGGCACAGTTGAGGAGATGCACCTGCTCCCCTATCACAGAATAGGCTCGGATAAATACGCAGGGCTCGGAAGAAATTATACGATGGCACACATACAGCCTCCTCCGAAGGATCAGATGGAAGAGCTGCTGTCGGTCGTCAACTGGGCAGGACTTAAAGGACAGATAGGAGGTTGATAGTTTGCAGGAATATACGGAAAAGCAAAGGATCATACAAGAGCTCGTCCCGGGTAAGCAGATAACGCTTGCGCACATCATCGCAAATCCCGATGAGATCTTGTATAAGAAGCTGGGGCTTGATCCGTCGGTCGAATATTCAAAATCGGCTATCGGAATTCTCACTCTCAGCCCCGCCGAAACAGCAATAATCGCAGGCGATATTGCGATAAAGGCGTCGGGCGCTCAGCTCGGATTTGTAGACCGCTTCAGCGGAACCGTGATAATAACGGGAACTTATTCCGAGGTAGATGCGTCGCTCAAAGCCGTAACGCAATACGCGGCGGAAACTCTCGGGTTTACGGTATGCAAGATAACCAAGACCTGATGATGAAAAAAACTCTCCTCGTAGGCCGCCACGGAGTCGGAAAAACCACTCTCACTCAGGCTCTCAGAGGTGAGGAGATACATTACGTCAAAACTCAGTATATGAACTACGGAGACTGGCTTATAGATTCGCCGGGAGAATACGCCGAGGTCCACGGACTTGGCGCGGCGCTTGCCATATACTCCTATGAGGCGGACGTCGTCGCGCTTCTTATTTCGGCTGACGAGGACTATTCCCTCTTCCCGCCGTGTTGCGCGTCGATGATAAACCGAGACGTGATCGGTATCGTAACCAAGACTGACAGGCAATCTCCCGAGAGAGCGGAGAATTGGCTCAGGCTTGCGGGATGCGAAAAAATATTTCGCATCGACTCTCACACCGGTGAAGGTGTGGACACATTGAAGGCTTATCTGCGAAAGCAGGGCTGATATAAAAAAGTTTTTAAAAAAATTTATACAAATAAGGAGAACAAAAAATGGTTAACGAGTATGAAATCAAAAAACAGATATGTGACATCGGCAAACGTATCTACAACAAGGGAATGGTTGCTTCCAACGACGGTAACATTTCCGTAAAGCTTAACGACAACGAGTTCCTCTGCACCCCCACAGGCGTTTCCAAGGGATTTATGACTCCCGAATATATCTGTAAGGTCGATGCTCAGGGCAAGGTAATTCAGGCTAACGCAGGATTTAAGCCCTCGTCTGAGATCAAGATGCATATGAGAGTTTACCGCGAGCGTCCCGATGTAACCGCTGTCGTTCACGCTCATCCCCTCTACGCTACATCCTTCGCTATCGCAGGAATCCCGCTCACAGAGCCGATCATGCCTGAGGCTGTTATCGCTCTCGGCTGCGTTCCGATAGCTGAGTACGGAACTCCCTCCACAGAGGAGATCCCCGACGCTGTTTCCAAGTACCTCCAGTACTACGATGCAGTTCTTCTTGCAAACCACGGAGCACTTTCCTTCTCCGATTCTCTTCTTAACGCTTACCACAAGATGGAGTCTGTTGAGTTCTACGCTCAGCTTCTCTATCAGGCAAAGGTTCTCGGCGGTCCTAAGAAGCTTACAGACGCTCAGGTTGAGAGACTTTACGAGATCCGCCGTCAGTTCGGTCTTAAGGGTAAGCACCCCGCAAACGTTTGCCCCAACGCTCAGGCCGGTAAGCCCAGCTGCCACGGTTGCGGCGGCAAATGCGGAAGCAAGGGTACTGACGCTGATACCATCGCTATGGTAACAAAGCTCGTTCTCGAACAGCTCGGCAAATAATCCTATTTCCCCTCGGTGATTCTTATGAATGAAAACGAAATAAGAAAAATCGTTCGGGATACGGTTTCTGCCGTAAAAAACAGAAAAAAAGAAATGACCCTCGCTCTTGCCGAAAGGATCGCTGACGCGACTATCGAAGAGGCAAAACGGATCGGAGTCAAGGCGGTAGTCTGTGTTTCTGACTCCGCGGGAAATCCGAGACTGGTCAAGTCTATGGACGACGCTTATATCGCAAGCTACGATATAGCGGTGAACAAGGCGTTCACCGTGGTCGCTCTCAAGATGCCGACCTCTGAGCTCAAAGAGCTCGCTCAACCCGGCGCGTCGCTCTACGGCATACAGTTCACCAACAACGGAAGAATAGTCATTTTCGGCGGCGGAGATCCGCTTAAAAATGATGACGGCGTTATCATCGGCGGACTCGGTGTCAGCGGCGGAAGCGAAGATCAGGACATAGCACTTTCGGCTTACGGCAGAAAGTATTTTGAAACAAAAATCTAAATCAGTCTATATATGAAAGGGTAAAAAGATGGACATCAGATCCTCAGATATCGAGCTTATCGTCAAGCAGGTCCTCGAAAGCCTTGGCGGCAACGGCGCTCCCGCAAAAGCCGCTGCAAGCGTACCTGCGACCAGCCGTGTTGCGATGCTCACACAGAAAGAGCGTTTCGACATTCAGGAATACCCCATTCCCGAGCTCGGCGACGACGACATTCTCGTAAAAGTTGAAGGCTGCGGCGTCTGCGGTACAGACGCGCACGAATTCAAGCGCGATCCCTTCTCCCTTATCCCCGTAGTTCTCGGTCACGAAGGCACGGGCGAAATAGTAAAGATGGGTAAAAACGTTAAAAAGGATAGCGCGGGCAAGCCTCTCGCTATCGGTGACAAGGTCGTTACCTGTATGATATTCAAGGATAATCCCGATATCACTATGTTCGACCTCAACAAGCAGAACGTTGGCGGAGCAGACGTTTACGGTCTCCTTCCCGACGACGATAAGCACCTCAACGGTTGGTTCGCTGACTACATTCTCGTAAGAGGCGGCTCTACCGTATTCAACGTAAGTGATCTCGACCTCGACAGCAGAATACTTATTGAGCCCTGCGCGGTTCTTATTCACGCTGTTGAAAGAGCTAAGACCACGGGAATTCTCAGATTTAATTCGAGAGTTGTAGTTCAGGGCTGCGGTCCTATCGGTCTTATCTGTATCGCTGTTCTTCGCACGATGGGAATTGAAAACATCGTCGCTGTTGACGGCGAGGCAAAGCGTCTTGAGTTTGCAAAGCTTATGGGCGCGACCCAGACGGTCAACTTCAAGGATCACAAGGGCATTGAGGCTCTCACGGGCGCTGTTCAGAACGCTTTCGGCGGATATCTCGCTGATTTCGCATTCCAGTGTACAGGCTCTCCCATAGCTCACGCGAACATCTACAAGTTCATCAGAAACGGCGGCGGACTTTGCGAGCTCGGCTTCTTCATCAACGGCGGAGACGCATCGATCAACCCCCACTTCGATATCTGCTCGAAGGAGATCACAACTGTCGGTTCTTGGGTATATACCCTGCGCGATTACGCAACCACGTTTGACTTCCTCAAGAGAGCTAAGGGAATCGGTCTTCCGATAGAAAAGCTCATCACGCACAAATATCCGCTTGACAAGATAAACGAGGCTCTCGAGACAAACCTCAAGATGGAAGGTCTCAAGATAGCTATCGTAAATGAATAATAAATTCAGACGGAGTTGAATGTTATGGGAAAAGCTACCGGAATTATAGAGGTCTACGGTCTTGCGGCGGCTTTCGTCGCAGTTGACGCGGGCTGCAAGGCTGCTGCTGTCACCGTCGAAACTCTTGATAAAAACAAACCCGGAAATGCCGACGCTCTCCCTGTTCCGCTGATCATTGCGATAAAGTTCAGAGGTACGGTTGAGAACGTAAAGGCTGCGGTAGAAGCGGCTGAGGAAGCGGCAAAAAAGGTCAGCGGTGTTATCTCGAAGCACATAATCGCGAACACCGAGGAATCGACCGAAAAAATGCTCAAGCTCAACGCTTTTGATAAAACATAAAATTACATATTCAAATTTAGAAAGGAATTTTTAAAAATGGCACTTGAAGCACTTGGAATGGTAGAAACAAGAGGTCTCGTAGCTGCAATTGAGGCTGCGGACGCTATGGTTAAGGCTGCAGAGGTTACACTTATAGGAACTGAAAAGATCGGATCGGGACTCGTATCTGTTATGGTAAGAGGCGACGTTGGAGCTGTTAAGGCTGCTACTGAGGCAGGAAGCGCTGCTGCTTCCAGACTCGGCGAGATCGTTGCAGTTCACGTAATTCCCCGTCCTCACGCAGACGTTGAGAAGATCCTTCCTTCTCTCAACTAATTATTACAACGCTGTAAACACAATACGGAGGCGCTATGAAATCATTAGGTTTTGTCGAGGTCAGCGGCGTTGTTGCGGCAGTTGACGCGCTCGACATCATGTGCAAAAGCGCAGAGGTGAGCCTTGTAAGCTGGGAAAGAAAGCTCGGCGGAAGGCTTGTTACCTTGATAGTTACGGGAAATGTGTCGGCTGTTACAGCGGCAGTAGAAAACGCTAAAGCGCAGTGCATCAAAAAGCCCTGTGCGACGGCTGTTATCGCTAACCCTCACCCCGAAACTGTAAAGCTTGCCGAGCTCTCAGCAAAAAGACTTGCTAAGAAGGCAGAGGCAGAAAAGGCTGCGGCAGAAAAAGCAGAGAAGAAAGAAGAGACTCCTGCTCCCGCTCCCAAAAAAACAACAACAAAAACAACAACCGCTAAAAAAACAACAAATAAAACAACAAATAATTAAGGAGGCTAACTAATTATGGCACTTGAAGCGCTCGGAATGGTAGAAACAAGAGGTCTTGTAGCTGCAATTGAGGCTGCAGACGCAATGGTTAAGGCTGCTAACGTTGAACTTATAGGAACTGAAAAGATCGGCTCGGGACTCGTATCCGTTATGGTAAGAGGCGATGTCGGAGCTGTTAAGGCTGCTACTGAGGCTGGAAGCACTGCTGCTTCTGCTCTCGGCGAGATCGTTGCAGTTCACGTAATTCCTCGTCCCCACGCAGACGTTGAGAAGATTCTTCCTTCTCTCAAATAATTGAAAAATTTAACGGAGGTAAATAAAAAATGGCACTCGAAGCACTTGGAATGGTAGAAACAAGAGGTCTTGTTGCAGCTATTGAGGCAGCAGACGCTATGGTTAAGGCTGCTAACGTTGAGCTTATCGGCACAGAGAAGATCGGTTCGGGTCTCGTATCTGTTATGGTAAGAGGCGACGTTGGAGCTGTTAAGGCTGCTACTGAGGCTGGAAGCACTGCTGCATCCAGACTTGGCGAGATCGTTGCAGTTCACGTAATTCCCCGTCCTCATGCAGACGTTGAGAAGATCCTTCCTTCTCTTAAGTAATCTCTGAGTCAGGGATAGCGGAAAATAAATCCAAAGGATTTATTTTCCGTGCGGTGCGCTCCGTATGCTCGAAGCGCAGCGCTCGGAAAATAACTCTGACCACTTAAAATACAAATGCCTTACGGCGATCGGAGAAATGATATGTTAGTTGGAAAAATTGTTGGTAGTGTAGTTTCTACAAGAAAGAATGAAAAGCTTGTAGGCAGCAAATTTATGATAGTTGAGACCGCGGCAGAGGGTGAGGCTTCCAAGAAGCTCGTTGCCGTTGACAACGTGGGCGCGGGAATCGGAGAGATGGTTCTCGTTGCTACGGGAAGCGCGGCAAGAATAGGCTGTGATCAGCCTAACGCTCCCATTGACGCCGCTATCGTCGGTATAATCGACAGCGGTGCGGGAATTTAACTTAACTGTGTAAGGGTCTCGTTATAATGGAACTCAATAAACTGAAAAGCATCCTTCGCGACTGCGGTGTAGTCGGCGCGGGCGGCGCGGGATTCCCCTCTTATGCCAAGCTTTCCGACTCGGTAGATACGGTCATTCTTAACTGTGCCGAGTGTGAGCCGCTTCTGAGGCTTCACAGACAGCTTCTTGAGGAGCATACATTTGAGGTGCTCACGGCGCTTACAGAGATAGTTGACTCGGTCGGTGCAAAGCAGGGTATAATCGCTATAAAGGATCATTACATCGCTACGCTTAAGGCGGTAGCAGCAGAGATAGAGGATTTTCCTAAGCTCTCTGTGAAAACGCTCAAGGCGGTCTATCCCGCGGGCGACGAGCTTATCCTCATAAAAGAAACGACGGGAAGAACTGTTGACCCCGGAAAGCTTCCTATGTCGGTCGGCGTTACCGTGTGCAATGTTGAATCGGTATATAACGTATACAACGCCACCTCGGGACTCCCCGTAACTCACAAGTATGTTACCGTTGCGGGAGAGGTCAAAAATCCCGTAACCCTCTTAGCTCCCATCGGAACAAGGCTCTCGGAGCTTGTTGCGGCGGCGGGCGGAGCTACTGCTGAGGACGTCGAATATCTCTCTGGCGGTCCTATGATGGGCAAGCTTGTAAATCCAAACGACGTTGTAACAAAGACGACAAACGCGATAATCTTGCTCCCGTCCACACACAGCGTAGTGCTTAACAAAAATAGGAATCCGCAGATAAGCCTTCGCAGAGCCATGTCGGTCTGCTGTCAGTGCAGAAGCTGTACCGAGCTTTGCTCACGCAATATTCTCGGTTATCCCGTTGAGCCGCATATGGTCATGAGAGTTCTCTCAAACGGCGGTAAAGGTGATATAGACGCGCTTGCGGGATCTATGTTCTGCTCTGCCTGCGGTCTTTGCGAGACTTATTCTTGCCCTCAGGGGCTCTCCCCAAGGGCGCTTATCGCGGAGCTCAAGGAAACGGCTCGCAAAAACGGAGTCAAGCCCCCTCAGAATATAAAGGCGAATACCGACATCAAGGACGCCGAATATAAAAAGGTATCCGTAGAGCGTCTTACTATGCGTCTCGGACTTAAGAAATACGACGTTGACGCTCCTATCGTTTCGGATTTCGGCACGAAAGAGGTAAAGCTTATGCTTCTTCAAAGCATCGGCGCGCCCTCGGAGCCTACCGTCTCTGTCGGTGACACAGTCAAGGTCGGAGACCTTGTGGCAAGGGCAAAGGACGGCGCTCTCAGCGTATCCCTTCACTCCTCTATCGACGGTCATATTGTTGCCGTAACGCCAAGATATATAAAGATCAAAAAATAATCTAACGCATTTGCGTAAAGGAACAAATAATGAAAAAAGCATTAGGAATGATAGAATTTAAAACCGTAGCCTCGGGAATCACCGCCACCGACGTTATGCTTAAGACGGCTGACGTTGAGGTGGTTCAGGCAAATCCCGTCTGCCCCGGAAAATATCTCGCTACCATCGCAGGTGAGCTCAGCGCGGTAAGAGCCGCTATCGACGCGGCAGAGCGCTATAACTCAGCTATGCTGATCGACAAGTTTATCCTTGGAAATCCCCACGAGACCGTTCAGCCCGCTATAAGCGGAGCGCTTGAGATAAAGAACCGCGGCGCTATCGGTATACTCGAAACCTATACTGCGGCTTCCGCGGTAGTAGCGGCAGACACAGCCGCGAAAACAGCCCTTATCGATCTTGTTGAAATAAGACTTGCAAAGGGAATGTGCGGAAAGTCATACATAATACTTACCGGAAGTGTCTCCTCGGTAAGCGCGGCTATCGAGAAGGCAAAGAGCGGAGTCGAGAACGGACTTTTCCTCGACAGCTCTGTCATCGCAGGTCCTGACGAAAGACTTTGGGAAAGCATACTCTAAAAAACAAGAACGGAGGTTTGCGTTTTGCTTGCCATTGAACGCAGAAAAGAGATCGTTTCAAAGCTTGCTGTTGACGGCAAGGTCATAGTTTCCGAGCTTGCACGGGATTTTGACGTGACTGAAGAGACCATCAGGCGCGACCTTGAGAAGCTGGACAAGGAAGGCCTTGCGTCAAAAACCTACGGCGGTGCTATTGCCACACATAATTCTACGCTTGATCTGCCATACAACGTAAGAGAAAGCGTAAACGTGCTTCAAAAACAGATAATAGCCGAAAAGATATTCGATCTCATACACGACGGAGAGCGCATAATGCTTGACTCAAGCTCAACGGCGCTTTACGTGCTAAAAAAGATAAAAGCAAAGAAAAATCTCACAATAATAACTAATTCGGTAAAAATTCTCATTGAGCTTGCTGACAAATCCGATTGGACCGTCCTCTCGACAGGCGGCGCTCTTAAGAAAAGCGCCCTCTCGCTCACAGGCTCATCTGCCGAAAAAATGATAAAATCCTATCACGTCGATACGGCTATATGCTCCTGCAAGGGAATCGACACAGAGCTTGGAGTTACCGACTCAAATGAAAACGATTCGCTTATAAAGCAGGCGATGATAGCCTCGGCAGAGAGAAAGATACTCGCTCTCGACACCGAAAAGTTTGACAAAAAATCCTTCGTTTCGGTGTGCGGCTTTGATGACCTCGATATAATAGTCACAGAGTCTGAGCCTTCTGAAAAATGGATAAAATTCTGTCTTGAAAAAGACGTAGAGCTTATATACTGAAAACTATATTTGAAAGGATAGTATTTATGAAAATTCTTGTACTGAATGCCGGAAGCTCGTCGCTCAAGTACCAGCTGTTTAATATGGAGAACGGAGACGTTCTCGCAAAGGGACTTTGCGAAAGAATAGGCGTTAGCGGAGCTATCACGCACAAGCGTCCCGCTGCCGAGCCCTTCATAGAGGATATTTCCCTGCCCGATCACGCTGTGGCTCTCGGCAGAGTTCTTGAGCTTCTTACGTCGGCTGAATACGGAGTTATCTCCTCGACAGCTGATATAGATGCAGTAGGCCACCGTGTTGCTCACGGCGGCGAGAAGATCAAAAGCTCCTCAAAGATCACAGAGAGCGTTATCAAACACCTTGAATCGCTCGTTCCGATAAATCCGCTTCACGGACCTCCCGCAATATCCTGCATCAAGGCGTGCTCGGTCCTTATGCCCACCACTACTCAGGTTGCAGTATTCGACACCTCCTTCTATTCGGATCTTGAGGATTTCAGATACGTTTATCCAATACCCTATGAGTTTTACGAGAAATATCAGATCCGCCGCTACGGCTTCCACGGTACGTCCCACAGATACGTAAGCGCGGAAGCGGCTAAGGCTGTCGGAAAGCCGATAGAAGAACTTAAGATAATCACCTGCCACCTCGGAAACGGCTCGTCGATAACCGCTGTTGACGGCGGCAAGGCGATAGACACCTCGATGGGCTTTACTCCTCAAGAAGGCATCGCAATGGGCACTCGTTCAGGAAGCATCGACCCCTCGGTCGTCACCTATATTATGAAGCTCAAGGGATATACCCCCGAGCAGATGGACGACGTTCTCAACAAGCAGAGCGGTCTGCTCGGCGTTTCGGGACTTTCTAACGACTGCCGCAATGTATCGACGGCAGCAGCCGAAGGAAACGAGAGAGCTCAGCTTGCTATGAACATTCTCGCAAACGGAATAAAGAAGCATATCGGCGCTTACGCGGCGGAAATGAACGGACTTGACGTGCTTGTCTTTACGGCGGGTATCGGCGAGAACCAGTGTAATATCCGTGAGCGAGTTTGCGAAAATATGAGCTATCTCGGAATTGAGATCGACCCCGAGAAAAACAATAACTTCACTCGCGGTGTTCCCTTTGATATATCCGCAGAGGGCGCAAAAGTCGCTACCTGGATAATCCCCACCGACGAGGAATATATGATAGCAATTGACACACAAAAGATTGCTTCCGACAACTAAAATCAAAGAAAGGCGTGTAAAAGATCATGGCAAATATTACAGAAGCTGAAATCAGAAGAATAGTTGAAAATATAGTAAAGGGCACTTCCGCAAATACAGGCAGAAACTGGAGCTCGACAGAGTATAACGGAAGAAAGCTCATCGGTATCTACGCCGATATGAACGAGGCTATCGACGCGGCCGAAAAGGGATACAAGGCTGTTCGCGCTATGACGGTCGAGCAGAGAGAAAAGATAATCACCGAAATTCGCCGCCTCACAGTTGCCGAAGCTCCCATTATGGCGGAGATCGGCGTTGCCGAGACGGGAATGGGAAAGGTCGAGCACAAGAGACTCAAGCACATACTCGTTGCTGAAAAGACCCCCGGAACTGAGGATATCGTATCCGAGGCTAAGACAGGCGACAACGGACTCACTCTCACCGAGATGGCTCCCTTTGGCGTTGTCGGCTCTATAACCCCCAGTACCAATCCCTCCGAGACAGTTATTTGTAACTCTATCGGTATGATAGCGGCAGGAAACGGAGTTGTTTTCAATCCTCACCCCAACGCTATCTGTACCTCCAACTATGCCGTTGACCTCGTTAACAGAGCTTCCTTTGCGGCGGGCGGTCCTGAGGTTCTCGTATGCTCTATGGTAAAGCCCACTCTTGACACCGCGTCTATTATGCAGACTCACCCCAAGATAAGACTTCTCGTCTGCACAGGAGGCCCCGGAGTCGTCAGAGCTGTGCTCTCGTCGGGCAAGAAGGCTATCGGAGCGGGCGCAGGTAATCCCCCTGTTATCGTTGACGACACGGCTGACATCAGAAAAGCCGGTAAGGACATCATCGACGGCTGTTGCTTTGATAACAACCTTCCCTGTATCGCTGAGAAAGAGGTCTTTGCTTTCAGAAATATCGCTGACGAGCTCATTCGCGAAATGCAGAAGAATGGCGCTTATCTCATAAACTCCGATCAGGCTGACGCCCTTGCAGCTATCGTTCTTGAAAAGAAGACGAATAAGGCAGGAAAGACTGTTAAGACGGTAAGCCGTGACTGCGTTGGACGCGATGCTGATGTTCTTCTCGCAAAGATCGGCGTAACTGTCGGCAAGGAGATCCGCTGCATAATCTGCGAAACAAACTTTATGCACGATTTCGTTCAGCACGAGCTTATGATGCCTATTCTTCCTATCGTAAGAGTTGACAACATCGAGGACGCTATCGAGCTTGCTGTAAAGGCTGAGCACGGAAACAGACATACCGCACATATGCACTCGAAGAACATAGATCACCTCTCCGCTTTCGCAAAGGCTGTTGAAACGACTATATTCGTTAAAAACGCTCCCTCCTATGCGGGAATCGGCTTTGGCGGCGAGGGACACACCACATTCACTATCGCAGGACCTACGGGCGAGGGTATTACGTCGGCGCGCTCCTTCACAAGAAAGCGCAGATGCGTAATGGCTGATAATTTCAGAATCATTTGACGAGGTATGACACTATGAAATATACAGAGCAGGAATTAAAATCTCTTGTTAACAAAGTAATAGAGGCGGTAAAGAGCGGTGATAAGGGCGAGGGCGATATCCCTGTTGGAATATCCAACCGTCATATCCACCTCTCTCGTGAGCACGTTGAAATCCTTTTCGGAAAGGGATATCAGCTCACTCAGCTCAAGGAGCTTTCTCAGCCCGGACAGTATGCCTGCAAGGAACAGCTCACTATCGTCGGTCCTTCTATGAGAGCTATTGAGGGCGTACGCGTTCTCGGCCCTGAAAGAAAGAAATCTCAGGTAGAGATATCGAGAACCGACAGCTTTACACTTAAGGTAAAGCCCCCTGTAAGAGAGTCGGGAGACATCGCGGGCTCAGCACCTGTGACTATCATCGGTCCTAAGGGCATCGTTACTCTCTCCGAGGGCTGTATAATCGCCAACAGACATATCCACATGAGCGAGGACGAGGGCAAAGCCTTCGGTGTGCGTGACGGAGAATACGTTGACGTTGAGCTCAGCGGCGAGAGAAGAAGCCTTTTCTACGACGTTCAGATACGCGTTCACAAGGATTTCAGACTTGAGATGCATATCGACACCGACGACGCAAACGCGGCAGGTGTTGGAAACGGTTTTAAGGCTAAGCTGATAAAGAGAAACTAAAAAATTATATAAAAAGGGGCTGTCTCAAATGTAAATTTGAGACAGCCCCTTTTTAGGGGATAGTCAGATTTAGGCGAGAAGCGCTGTTTCTGGGAACGATAGGCGTACGAGTGTACGTCGAGTTCCCAGAACGGCGGTAGAAAAAGTCGATAAAATGAAGAATTTCGCAGAAATTCAACATATTAGTGTCT
>JAZSBF010000023.1:0-16857 GCA_045602205.1 Eubacteriales bacterium | reverse complement strand
TTAAAAATACGTGGGTTTTCAAAAAGAGAACTCACGTATTTTTTTGCTTTAAACGCCGTATTTTTATATGAGATTTGTGCCTCTAAAAAATTTCTGAAAAAATTTTTCAAAAAACTATTGACAAGTCAAAAAAATGATGTTATAATATACACGTAATCAAGAATAATTCTCAATAAGGAACGGTTTCGATATGAAGCAAAAAAGAAATACAGTACAGAAGGGAATCGTCTTTGAGGTCTTCCGAGAGATGCACAATCATCCTTCTGCGGGTATGGTCTACGAAGCGGTTCACGAGAAATATCCCGAGATAAGCAAGGCAACGGTATACAGACTTCTTGCCGAGGCTGCTGAGGATGGCGACCTGCTTCGTCTTAAGCTTGCAGGAGCTGACGACAGATACGACGTGACTCTGGGAACACATTATCATGTTGTTTGCAGAAAATGCGGTCACGTTGCCGACGTCATCACAGAGCTTGACGTGCCAAAGCTTATGGGAAAAACAGAGGGTTGCGAAAACTTTCTGGTTGAAGATTGCCACATGGAATTTGTGGGTGTTTGCGATAAATGTCGCAGCTCTGACAATTAAAAAATATATATTATTTAAATTTAAAGGAGAATCTTTATTATGGCAAAATGGGTATGTAAGGTATGCGGTTATATTCACGAGGGAGACAACGCTCCCGAAAGATGTCCTCAGTGCAAGGTTCCTTCCGACAAGTTCGAGAAGCTTGAGGAGAACAAGATGACTTGGGCAGCAGAGCACGTAGTAGGTGTTGCAAACGGCGCTCCCGAGGATATCATTATGGATCTTCGCGCTAACTTCAACGGCGAGTGTACAGAGGTTGGTATGTATCTTGCAATGGCAAGAGTTGCCGCAAGAGAGGGATATCCCGAGATCGCGCTTTACTGGGAGAAGGCAGCTTACGAGGAGGCAGAGCACGCTGCAAAGTTTGCTGAGCTTCTCGGTGAGGTTGTAACAGACAGCACAAAGAAGAACCTTGAGATGAGAGTTGCGGCAGAGAACGGCGCAACAGAGGGCAAGTTTGACCTCGCAAAGAGAGCAAAGGCGCTCAATCTCGATGCTATTCACGACACAGTTCACGAGATGGCTCGCGACGAGGCTCGTCACGGCAAGGCATTCCAGGGTCTTCTTGACAGATACTTCAAATAATAGCTAAGACGTATCACATTTTGGAGGAAATTGATTATGAAAGAGAATTACACAGTATGTAACTGTATGGATGTGAGCTATTCCGATATAGCGGATGCTCTTGAAACACATAAAGACTTTGATTCTGTACGTGCCGCATTTGATGAGGTACAGAGCGCGACTCAATGTGCTATGGGTTGCGGAGGATGCTATCAGAGAATTCTTGACGTCATCTCTGAAATTATGATGTGCAAGTGATTAAATACATTCAGAGAGCAGATTACGGTCTGCTCTCTTTTTTATGCTTCGCTTTGGCTCGTTTTCACTCTAATATACAGAAAAACAGTGTCAGACTCACGCTTAACTGACGCATTTGAGCACAAAAATTGACATTACAAATCGAATAGTGTATAATTATTTAGAAAAATATAAAAAACATGGTGATGTTTGGAATTTTTTGCGACTATTATTTATAGAGGGGTATACCCTTCAAACAGATAAACAGAAAGGATGCTATTATGAATGCTCAAAACAATCGCAGGACGTGCGAGTTTCTTTCCGACGAGGAGATCGTGGCGCTGTACTGGCAAAGAGAAGAGCGGGCAATCGAGGCTACAGATGTTAAGTACGGTAAATATCTGTATACCATTGCATATAACATTTTACGCGACGGTTTGGACTCGGAGGAGTGCCTGAACGACACCTATCTCGGTACGTGGAATTCGATTCCACCGAACAAGCCGACCGTGCTTCAGGTGTTTCTCTCCAAGATCACGAGAAATATTGCGCTCGGTCGCTTTCGCAGGGCCACGGCGGCCAAGCGGATTCCGCCCGAAATTATCATGTCGCTCGACGAGTTGGACGAGGTGCTTTGCTTCGAGGCGGGCGAGGACGAAAAATATCTGATTCGCGAGCTTAGCCGTATTTTGAACAAATATTTGCGTTCGCTTTCCGATCGGCAGAGCTTTATCTTTATTTGTCGCTATTATTATTCCGACTCGATCGACGGCATTGCGAAAATGCTCGGGATGAGCGCCAATACGGTGCTGCGCGACCTGGCAAAGATCCGAGAGGGATTAAGGACGGTTTTGACAAAGGAGGGTTATTCGTATGAATAAGAAGGATGAAATCAAGCTGGAAGTCTTATCGCAGATCGATGACTATATCATCGAAAAGCAAACCAAGAAACGCTTCGCCTTGATGACGGGCAAACCGAAGAAAAACCGGAGAAAAATGATTTCCATTCTAAGCTCGGCTGCAGCCTTGATGCTGGTCTGCGGTATTCTTCTTGCAGTCTTTTTGCCCATACTTAGTAAGCAAGTGCCCGTTTACGAGGGAATGACGATCTCCAATACAGCGCCTACAGAAAAGCTCGCTGTTGATCTCGAGAGTCTGCCGACAATGCTTTCACTCACGGATCTTTCCTATGCAACTGTACTCTCGTCCGAGCCGGTCGATGCCGATGACAATCGACTTGTGGAAGCCCCCGAGACCGTGAAGCCTGATCGCTCGCTGTATTACGCGAAGAAGAACGAGGATATCTACGTTACCGTTCACATCAAAAATCCCGAGAATTTTGAGATTCTTTCCTTTACGCTCAACGGATTCAAATACCAGTCGTATATGTTTGAGGATGGTTCGGATTCCACGAAGTTGATCCTCAAGATCAACGTCGGCGACGTAGAGGGTATGGTTGATTATACGATCGATGCAATCAAATACGTCGACGGTACACAGATCAAGGATGTTCGCATGGATGGTGAACGTACCGTTCGCGTGGCAGTATATCCCGAGAATCAGCCGACAGTGACCCTTTCGAACGTTGCCATCAACGAGACAGATATCCGCTTTGATCTTCTTGTGAGTGATGAAAAATCGCTCATTCAAGATAGCAATGGCGAGGTGTACGTCGCACTTTACGAGGGAGAGACGCTTGTCTCCAAACGTGAGGTGACCGTTGGCGAGAAGAACGAGGTCGTGTTCTCTGATTTGACCCCCGGTATAGAATACCGCTATGAGATCGTGGCAAACTACGACTCTCTCGACGGTCGCGGCTACGGCGCGTACCTGCTTGCGGAACAGAGCTTTTATACGAATTCGCATGTTACGGTTACGGGGATAACGGCAAATGCTCGCAATCGAGAAATTACGTTCGATCTCAATATTGCGAGCGATAGTAACGTGACGATAAAGAGCATTGAGTTAACGACGGCAGAAGGAGAGCTCGTCTCTTCAGGCGACGCCGACACGCGAAGCTTTACAGAAATTTATGAGGGTAACTACATTATTCTCGTCAGCTATACTTATAATATCGGAGATGGGGAAAAGCTTGGATATTCCCGATCTGAGGAGACGGTCATGATTAGGTTTGGAAGCATTACTAAATACCTCCTCACAGGCGGTACGCTTGGGAAAAAGTGTTTTCTGGATATGCAGGTTTATAACAACACAACGAATGATTTCCGTACGCACCCTGGCGTTGATATCTATTCGAGTACGGGCTCTACGGCCATTTACGCGGTGCGTCAGGGCACAATCGATCGTATTTGGTATGATGACTCGATGGGATATTGTATTTCTATTAAGCACAGCGAAGGCTTCTATACGTTGTACAAAAATCTTTCGGGCAGCTTTCCTCAGGGAATCCAGGAAGGGACAAAGGTTCGTCCTGGGCAATTGATTGCATCGATAGGAAACAGTGCCACATTGGAGGCCGATGAAGAACCGCATCTGCATTTCGAGCTGATGATATCCAATAAGTTGGTTGATCCGCTAGAATATTTTGATGAATTGAATTGAACTGCGGAACACGGGGACGGTTCTCTGTGTCTTAAAGCCGAAGAGCTATTCTTAAAAATTGACCACTTCAAAACGATATAAGATCGGCGAGAGCACATAAATGTGCTCTCGCCGTACTTTTATGTTTGCTTTTTGTTATCTGAATATCATTGTTCCAAAGCAGTGCGGCTTGTGGAATGTAAAGGGCTCGCCCTCAACTTCAACAGAGCTCCACGAGAGATAGTGGGGGGGCTCGGAGAAATCGGCGCATTTGTAGAAATTAGCGCGCATTTCCTTGCCCTCATAGACCTTGAAATCGGGGAAGAAACGCTTGATAAACGAGTAGGGAACTGTGTAGAATATTTCCCAACCGTCAGCCGTCTTTGCTATTTTGGGCGCAAAGATATCCTCGATAGCATCCTCGGGAACAAGTCTTACAAGATTTTGAACGTTACTTCCAAGTCCGAGATAGACGCAACCGTTGAGGTTAAATTCGATATTGAAATATCTTATATCGTTTTCCATTGGTGAGAAGAAAAACTCAAGACAGCTGTCGCTGCAGGGAGTTCCGATAGGACCTGTCTCCTCTGCGCGAATGTTTTTTTCAACAGTTGAGAGATGGAGATAGAAGGCTTCTTCCCCGTAGACCATCTGAGCCCTTGCGCTAATATCATCGGGGGTGTCAAGATAGGGGATATCTATGTCAACGTAGGGAATACCGCTCCAATTTGGCTCGGGGCTGGCTTTTATAAGATCGTAGGTTTTCATTTCGGTGTCTAAAAGTCCTTTCGCTATTTTTATTATCATTGTACCACCGCGCACGCTGAATGTCAATAAAATAAAGGGGTTATTCGGAGAGTATCCTTATAAGAGAGTTTGCCGCAGTGAGCAGCTCAGAATCAAGTCGCTCAACCGAGGTGAGAATTATAATATCAGCGTTTTTGATTTTTTCTACAGGAACGCGATCAACATAGTTTTTATGTCCTGTTGTATAGTTAGTAAAGTCTCTCTCCGCGTAAGGACAGTGCATGATTCTGTAAGAGTCACCTATAAGAACTACGTTTTTATCGTAGGTCGCTCCGACAGAGCGCGAATAGGTGGGGTAGGAAACCGAGTCATGCTGTGCCTCGGTAGGTGTGAGAGTAACATTTACGTTAGGACGGTAGGTGAAGTTGTAGTTCTTCTGAGGCTCAAAGTCGCTTGCACTGAATCCCGACTGTCTGAGAAGGTTGCTGCCGCCTCCTGTTACCTGCTCGAAGGGAAGTGCTGTAGGGTCTGTGGTCTCAAGTCCGAGAGCCTTCATCATTGCCTGATAGCCTACAAGCGCGCCCGCTCTGTTCCAGTGTGTATCAAGCGGGAGATAAAGCTCCCAATAGGGCTTTGCCGCTAAGAGCTCGTCAAGAGGATAAATGATATTGACGTCTGTGTTGTTGAAAACATATTCAACCATCTTTGGAACTCGTCTGTTTTTGTATTTGTTTTTGATCTCAACATCCGCCATATATTCGGGATACACCATTTCCTTGTTGGGCCAGATCGATATGAGCAGCTCGATGCCCTTTTCATCGCAAACATCTTGCAGGCGCTGGAAGGTATTTGCATACTGATTGAGCTGCGAGGTTGAGAGAATATTAGTGCCTTGGTAATACGGCATAACGGCATTCTCGAAGAGCCAACCGGATCTTCCGGAGATAACTCCGTTTTTGAGTGTCAAGGGGAGAGTGGACGTACTGTATTTCTTGTCGTAAAACTCGGTGCGGTAGTGTGTGCCGCAATCAGCGCACTCGACTAACGTGTAGCCATAGTCCTCATAAGAAGGATCTACTTTTTTAATAACTTCCTTTGCTACGTGGCGCTTTGTCATAGGCTGTACGTAGCTCTCCGAGCAGTCGGCGCAGGTGAAGATCTCATCGTAATTCGTTCCGCACATAATAGGAAGTGTGGTTGTGTTGGAAATGTAGTCGTGCTCCAATTTCTGTGTGTATTCCTTCTGTACGTACTCGCATTTCGAGCAGGCATATCCGATAATGCCCCATTCGCTGCAAGTTGCCTCACGTATGACAGTGCTGCTCGTTGCGAGGTTATGGTTGCAATCGGCATATAGCTCCTCGTCGTTGTCGTATTCGGGAACAGGCTCGTCTCTCGGGGGACTTGTGAATTCGGGAATATTGTTGTCAAGGATCATAGCTCCGCCGCCAACCGAGTCGGGAGCATCCCCGTAAAAAAGCTTTATAAGAGCCGGCTGAATAGTGTCGCGGTAAGGCTTTTCAAGCTTATTTTCGATATTGTTCTGTGTCTTATAGAGCACGGAGCGGAAGGGGAGATTGTCGTTATACCAGTCCTCGATTTCTTTTGTTATCGTTTTAGGGTCAAATGTAGTGGGAAATTCGGCAAGCGCTCGGTTCTCACCGGTGTCAAAATTCAGAGTTTCCATTATGGTCGGGTCAAAGATATTCGCTATTTTAAGAGCTCCCCAAATAAGTGTGGGAAGAATAAGGAGAGCCGAGAAGATTGAAATCACCGTTATCGAAAATTTTTTATTGATATGGGGAATATCAAAGTTGATATCTTCCTGCACAGAGGGTGCGCTTTGCTCTTTCGTCTTTTCGGCAGGTGTGGACTTTTCGTCAAACAATTCGTTGAACATATTTTCATCATTACGCATAATCGATCTGAGCTCCTTTCGTTAGAACTGGAAATAGATAAAGGGGTTATACGTACCGCTTATAAGTGTCAGTACAGAGAGTACGAAAAGCACGAACTGAAGCGCGTAATCGATAACGAGTACAGGCAATTTTGTAGCTACCCTCTCGTAAGGCTTCTTGAAGAGTCTCTGAACAAATCCCGAGAAGAGAATTCCTGCGAAAATGACTATAAGATTCTTCATAGAGAGGAATGTGAGTATCGAGTTTGTTGTAGATGTGAAATTAAAGAGCTGAGTTACGTATTCGTTTGCCTGGAATATATTATCGGAGCGGAAGTAGATCCAGCCTATCATAACCGCAAACATAACGTATATCCAGTTGAATATCTTTATCGGGTTCTTCCTCAGAAGCTTTCCAAGGAAGAGACGCTCGATTATCTGTAAGGCTGCGTAGAACAGTCCCCAAGCGATGAAGGTGAAGTTAGCGCCGTGCCAGATTCCCGTGAGAAGAAAGACGATGAATATGTTCAGATAAGTGCGGAACTTGCCTTTTCTGTTTCCGCCGAGCGGGATATATATGTATTCTCTGAACCACGTGGAGAGGGAAATATGCCATCTTCTCCAGAAATCCTGAACCGAGGTCGATGTATAAGGATAGTTGAAGTTCTCTCTGAAGTTGAAGCCGAACATACGTCCAAGGCCGATAGCCATATCCGAATATCCCGAGAAGTCGTAGTATATCTGGAGCGTGTAGGCGATTATTCCAAGCCACGCGACTGCCGCACCAAGCTCGTCAATGTTCAATGCCCAGATATCGTCTGCTATCTTTGCCACGGTGTTTGATATAAGCACCTTTTTCGCAAGACCGTAGCAAAATCTTTTTTGTCCCGATACGAACATATCAAGAGTTTCTTTTCGGTCGTTAAGCTGAAGGTCGACGTCGCTGTACCGTACGATAGGACCTGCGATAAGCTGAGGAAAGAGCGAGACGTAGAGCGCAAAATCAAAAATGTTGTTCTGAAGCTTTGTCTTGCCCATATAAATGTCCATAACGTAGGACATAGCCTGGAAGGTGAAGAAGGAGATACCTATCGGCAGAACTATCTCGGGAAGTCCAAGAGCGCCGGTTCCCTCAAGGCTTATCATAGTATTCCATACAGCTCCAAATCCCGAACCCGCTTGCATAAGCGCTTCGATGATATCGATAAGCATATTGAAATACTTGAAGAAGAAAAGAATTGCTATGTTAAGTATTACTACAATCACAAGGAAAAAGCGTCTTTGCTTAGAGTTTTTTGCTTTTTTCTCTATAAGCTGTCCGCCTACGAAGTTGAGGATTATAGAGGATATAATTATAAGAAGATAATAGATACCTCCCCAAGCGTAGAAGAAAAGGCTGAAGCAAAGAAGTGAAAAGTTTTTAACTCTTATGCGCGAGGATTCGCTTTTGAAGGGCAAGAGGTTAAACAAAAAGTTTAAGCCGATGACCAATGATAAGAATACCCATAGGAAAATCATTGAGCTGAACAGCATAGGGTCCTCCGTTCTTTTATACGGTGTTTATAATTAATATGTATGATATATCAGGCATTAAAATTTTGAATATTATACCATTATTAGCTAAAAAAGTCAATATGCCGTGACGATTTCTTGTGTTTTGGGATAATAAAAATTCCGCCAATGAATTTACATTGGCGGAGTTTATATTGTAGTTGCTGTTAAATCTCAGATAAGACATCTTTTGTTTTCTTTGACGGTAAAAGAAAGCTCATTTTCTTTTACAGATATATTTACGGTGTTTTCGGGCTTTATATCTCCGCTGAGAATAAGTGAGGAAAGTTTATCTTCTATTCTGTGAACTATCTCGCGTCTTATTGAGCGCGCTCCGTATTTTTTATCGTAAAATGAGCTTGCGGCAAGAGCAGAAACGCTCTCGTCAAATTCAAGCGTTATACCAAGAGTCAGCGCGCGGCGGCAAAGCTCCGAGAGCATATCTGAGGCTATCTTCTTTATATCCTCATACTTAAGGGTGTTGAATACCACTATATCATCAACACGGTTGAGAAACTCGGGCGAAAAGTATTTTTTTAACTCGGATAGCATACGCGCTGAAGAATTTGCGTCCGAATTTCTCTCGTTTTGTGAAAATCCGAGGGATAGAGGAGTTGTATGCGAAGCGCCTATATTTGAGGTCATAATGATTATCGTGTTTTTAAAATCGACCCTTCGTCCCGCCGAGTCGGTGAGGACTCCGTCTTCAAGGACCGAGAGCAGAAGATTAAATACATCGGGATGCGCCTTTTCTATCTCGTCAAGTAATATGAGTGAATAAGGACGTCTGCGTACCTTTTCGGTGAGCTGTCCGCCCTCTCCGTATCCTACGTAGCCCGGCGGTGAGCCTATAAGCTTTGATACGCTGTGCTTTTCCATATATTCAGCCATATCAAGCCGTATTATAGAATCCGTACTGCCAAACAAAGCTTTTGCAAGCGCGCGTGAGAGCTCGGTCTTTCCCACTCCCGTATTGCCGAGAAAGATGAAAGAGCCAACAGGTCGCTTAGGGTCTTTGAGTCCGACTCTTCCTCGCTTTATGGCGCACGCTACCGCATCTATGGCATCGTTCTGACCTATTACGGAGCTCTTTAATTCTTCGTCGAGCCGTAGCAGCTTTTCGCTATCTTCCTCAATAAGACGGCTTACAGGTATCGAGGTCCAAGCCGTTACGATATCGGCGATATCGTTTGCACGGACACACAGAGAGCTTTTTTCTTCCTCTTGCTCATTACTCTCCAGAGCTTTGAGTCGCTCAAGGATATCAAGCTCCTTTTTTCTAAGCTCTTGCGCACTCTCAAATCTTTCTTCAAGTATAGCACTCTCTTTCTCCGAGGATATCTCCGCTATCTCTTCCTCAAGCTCCTTTTTATCGCTTGGGAGAACAATAGCGGATATCTTTATATTTGAAGCCGCCTCGTCGATAAGGTCTATTGCCTTATCTGGTAGAAATCTGTCGGGGATATATCTGGTCGAGAGCTGTATCGCGGCATCTATTGCTTCGTCGGATATCTTAAGTCCGTGATGCTCCTCGTATTTTGAACGAAGACCCAAAAGTATCTCTCTTGTTTCCGCGTAGGTCGGTTCGTCCACATTTACCGTTTGAAATCTTCTTTCAAGCGCGGCATCCTTCTCGATATGCGAGCGGTATTCGGATATCGTCGTAGCGCCGATCAGCTGCATCTCGCCGCGTGCAAGCGCGGGCTTTAGGATATTTGCCGCGTCCACCGCGCCCTCAGCCGCGCCTGCGCCTACTATCGTGTGTATCTCATCTATGAAAAGAATTATATCGGGGTCTTTTTTTACCTCGTCTATAACGTTTTTCATTCGTTCTTCAAATTCGCCTCGGTATTTAGCTCCCGCGAGTATTGCGGGAATATCGAGTGTTATTATCCTCTTGCCCCTAAGCGTGTCGGGTATCTTTCCGTCGTATATCCTTTGCGCCAGACCTTCGGCTACGGCGGTTTTGCCGACACCCGGCTCTCCCACAAGGCAAGGATTGTTTTTTGTTCGCCTTGAGAGTATCCTTATGACGTGATCGGTCTCCTTATCTCTTCCGATTATGGGGTCAAGCTTTCCGAGGGCGGCGTCAGCGGAGAGGTCTTTGCCGTAAAGTGAGAGCACCGAGGCGGAGCGTTTATCGTTTTTCTCACTTTTTTGCGCGGAGGACGTTTTCATTGATATGTTTTCAAGATAGGCAAGCAGGTCGCAACGAAGCTCGTTTATCGGAATTCCGCAAGCTTCAAGCAACTTAAATCCCATACAGTCTCTGTCCGCAAGTATCGATAGAAGAAGATCTTCTGTTCCTATCGTGCCGTTTTTTATCTCTGATGCCGAAACGGATATTATCTTTTTTAGCTTTGGAGTCATATCAAAGGACGAGAGAGCACTTTTTGTTCCCACGCCAACTATCTCTGAAAGCCGTTGCTTTAGGATACTGTATTCAACTCCGCGCTCACTCATAATACGGGCAGAGACCGAACTTTTTTCATTTGACAGACTCAGAAGAAGATGCTCTGTTCCAACATACGTATGTCCAAGCGATTCTGCGATGCACAGAGAATTTTTGATCGAGCTTTTAGCTTTTGGTGTGAATTTATCAGCCATTCTTATACCTCCTCTCCTTTCTGGATTATTGACAGTTTTTGAAGCTATTATTTAAAATGTCAGATTTTATCTTACGTAATCGAACGCGTAATTTCGATACGCTTCGACAAGTTTATTCCAGGTCGCTTTATCGGTGTTGCCTGTCGCTGTAATATCGTTTTTTGCTTGAAAGTCGCGTATGTTGTTTTCGGTCGCATCGTCGTATATTCCGCTTACCGCAAGCGGAATAAAGGAATCGTATATTATTGTCAGCTCATTTAAGAGAAGCTGAATTATGCTTACAAGAAAATATTCGTCTCCCTTTGATACATAATATCCGTCGGGAACTCTCGGGAAGAGATAGAGGGGGAAGGGCGGGGAGAATGCCGCAATAGAGGCAAGGTATTCGGCGTAAAGCATATCCCAGGTCTCTTTATCCACAATTCCGTTTTGCGCGAGGGCGTGTTTTTTTTGAAAAGCAAGTATCGAGTCCCGCGTGACGCTGTCGAGTATTCCGTCTATCGGAGGCGAGGGGATAGAGGGGTCTTCATAAGAGAGCTGTCTTAGATAGCGTTGAATATTTCTTATTGACTGTTCTTCTGTGAGGTGATTCATATAGCTCCTTTCACGCCCCTACCGCAAATCCGGGGAACTGTCCTTCATTGAGGCGTGAGCCGTTATATAAGTCGCTGTAAAGCGTGGTGATAGCGAGCCAGGTAGCTGCGGCGACCGTTCCGGTAGGCTCTATGCCTACTCTTCGCTGAAACTCGAGGACCGCCGCCTCTGTCTGATTTCCAAAATAGCCTGTCACGGGTATTGTGGGAAGCTCCGTAAAAACGGTAGCAATATAATTGAGATATTCCTGAAGCAGTCTTACAGAGTCGGAGCTTGAACCGAGTCTTAGCGGAATTCCCGGATAAGGCACTACATTTCCCTCGACGTATTTTAGCGGAATAGTGGAGACAAAGCCAAGATAGGTGCGATAAAGTGTCTCCCAGGTATCAAGGTCAACTATCCCTGTTACAGGAAGCCCAAAGGTTCTTTGAACCGCTCTGACCGCGTCTTCTGTTGAAGGTCCGTATATACCGTCGATGGAGAGAGGGGGAACAGTGTCGTAAAACGCCGACATATAATTTATAAAATATTGCAGGTTTGCGACATCAAGTCCTCGGCTTCCGGGACGAAGCTCGTCGTCATATTGGTCTGTTACCTCGGATAAAGATATTCCCTCGGAATCAAGCTCGTTAAGACGCTTTACCGCGTTGTAGATAAACTGAGTGCGATACCAGGTCGCTTTGCCGACGATACCGTCGGGTGTGAGTGAAAAGATCTCTTGAAATTTTCTTACGGCATCCTCGGTGTCATAGGAGAAAACGCCGTCGGGTATGGCGATCTTTGGAATAGAGGGATAGTTGTCGGATATGCGGTTAAGCCTTATCTGAAGCGCTCTTACCGCGTCTCCCGCGCTTCCAAGACGAAGCGGAGTCGAGGGGGCGCTTATATTGATGCTTTGCACGGGGGCGTTTTGTACTATATCTATGTCGTCTCCATAGTAATAGGTGAGTATTTCATAGGGAGTAAATCCTTGATTTGCGAGGTCCACAGAGCCCCACTGCGAAAGACCGTTGCATGTGACCTCCACTCCGTCGCAGTATTGCGCAAAGAGCGGTTCAACATTTCCTCTGCGTGATATATAATCGTTGAATATCTCGCTGACTATCTGATATACGTTTTCAAAAACATCTCTGCCGTTCACAAAGGATTGGTCTATGGACGTCGAATTGGTTATGTCAAAATCGTATCCTCTCGAACGGTAGTATTCGGTGTAAAGTCTGTTTAGCGCAAAGGATATTTGCGCATAGATATTGGCGCGGATAGCGGATTCGGGCCATGTCGGATATATCTCGCTTGAGGCGACATTTGCTATGTAGTCGATAAATGGTAAGGTCACGTTTTGAGACGCGGTATCGGGCGCGCCGAGATGGACTGTTATATTTTCGGGAATAAAGGGAATGAAGCTATCCAAATCAGTTTCCTCCTACACTCTCAGGGTCGCTTGGAGAGATATCTGAGCCGGGGTCGAAGGAATCTGGATAACGATTATCGGCCAGAGGTATCATCACAGCGCCTTGAATAGATGTTATCGAATCAAAGACAGATACGTCCTTAAGTACAAGGTCGCGGTATCCTTCCTTGAAAACGTCTATATCGTATAACGCATACGGCGCGATGTTTCCGGGCACTTCGCTAAGTCCGCGCAGTGGCGTGGGAAGCTCGATCTTTTTCGTTATGCCGTCTCTGTCGGAGGTGAGGGAATAGATGATGTCTGAGTTTGAAGGCTCAGCGCCTCTAACGTTTACCGAAGCGCCCTCAAGCGGGATAGCTCCGCGAGCCGTTGACACCTTAACTATAAGATATCCTTTTCCGCGATAATTGGCGGGTGGTTGCGAATTATTGTTCATTTTATGTCTCTCCCTTCGTGTTTTTGTTCGATAAAGAGTATATGACACGCACACTGACGGTGTGAGAATTAAGAGAGATCTATTTTTCACTTTTTTTCGCAAGGTCGACGCTTACAGCTCCTATTATCAAAAGCGTTATGCTCATAATTATGTGTTCTAAGGTGTTATAATGTATTTTTGCGATAACATATCCTGGTATATTTGTAAGAGAAAGAGCGGTGAAAAGGAAGAATAAAAGGTAAAAAATTATTATTGGAAGTCCAATGTGAAGGATAAGAGAGGCTTCCTTTGAAAGTATGAGCGAACGCTTTTTTGAGCTTAAGGGAGATAAATTTTTACGATTATTCATATTTTTGCCTCGTTTTATGTATAAAAATTCCCAAAAAAATAAAAACAGAGTATTTTTGGGTGTTAAAAAAATAAGCATCGGATATTTTTCTTATTCCAAGAAATTGCTTGATACCATATAAAAATTATATACGACAAAAATCGCTCTGTCTATGATAAATTTTTGGAAAATGCGCGGGAAATAAAGGGAAAACGGTAATTTTTTTTGAGAAAAGCAAGAAAAAAAGAATAAAAATACAAAAAACTGCTATTTTATGCAAAAAAACCTCCGATTTACCGCTGAAAAAGACTTTTTTGCTAAAAATCCCACAAAAAACGAAAAATTTTCTTTCTCAAAAAAGCGTTATAATATATTAACTGCCAGAAAAATCAGGAGGTAAAATATGAGTAAAAATATTTTTATCAAAAAAATAGCAGAGGAAAATATCGGCGGAGATTATGAGGTTACATATTATCTGTACGAAATTTCTTCGCTAATCGGCAAAATCTACTATGCAGTGGAGATAATTTGTGGGGAGGATAGTGATCTTGGGGTCGTGGGGACGGATATCGAAAGCGCGAAAACTCTTTATTATGCGCTCTTGAGGTCGGGCACTACTCCCGTTGCGCTCTGCGAAATAATATCCGATAAAATTCAAAGCATGAAATATTGAAAAAATCTTTACTTTATTCAGAAGATATGGTATAATGTAGGAGAAATAAATGTTGAAAGGAATGCCTTTGGCAAACTACTTTGATATGAAATGTCCTGCATGCGGAAATCCCGATAGTAAAGTTATCGACTCAAGACCTATGACCGACGGCAACAGCATTCGCCGACGCAGAGAGTGCCTTAACTGTCAAAAAAGATTTACTACCTATGAGATAATTGAGACGGTTCAGATGTTCGTTATAAAAAAGAACGGAACAAAAGAGATATTTGACAGAAACAAGCTGATGTCAGGTATAATGAAGGCGTGCGAAAAGCGTCCTGTCAACGCAGAAGATATTGTGAACGAAATAGAGAATGAGCTTCACAACCTTCTTTCAAACGAAATAACGACCAAAGAGATTGGCGAGCTCGTTATGGACAAGCTAAAGGAGAGAGACGAGGTTGCATACGTCCGCTTTGCCTCGGTTTACAGAGAATTTACTGACCTTGATACCTTTATCAAGGAGCTTAGCAGACTCAAAAAGAGAAAATGACGATATAGGAGGCTCATAAAATGAGCCTCCTATATATTTATCCGAACGACTATTCATAATAAATTAACATTTTTTTGTGCTATTTGCTTGAAAAATAGGACGGTTTGTGATAAAATTTATTATAATTGGGGTAAAAGTTTTATTTTGGACAGAGGACAATATTATGCTTTTATTCTTGCACAAAACGGAGGTGTATTTATGGTGCAAATTGACGAAAAAAAGTACGGTGTCTCAAAAGAGAGACTTGAGATGCTTTTTGATATCGGAACATTTGTAGAGCTTGGCGCGTATACCAAACGTACGTCAAACGAGGCTGAATTTGAAGGTGTCGTTTGCGGATACGGCGCGGTAAACGGAAAACTTGTTTTTGCTTTTGCGCAGGACAGCGGAAGAACAAAGGGAGCTTTCGGAGAGCGTCACGCTAAGAAGATTTCCAATATGTATTCACTTGCTGTAAAAAACGGCGCGCCGATAGTCGGAATCTTCGACAGCGCGGGGGCTGTGGTCTATGACGGAGCGTCTGCTCTTGCCGCTTACGGAAAATTTATGAAATGTCTTTCCGAGGCTTCGGGGGTAGTTCCGCAGATAGCAATTATTGACGGCGTTTGCGGAGGCTCTGCGGCGGTTGCGGCATCAATGTTTGATTTTGCGGTGACTATTGAGGAAAAGTCAAAATTCTACGTAAATCCTCCTTCGGTGGTGGGCGGAGATAACGCAAGCGCTGCGGGCGCTGCAAAGTGCGGTCTTTCTGCTTATTGTGCGAATGGCGAGGAAGGCGCTTTCGCTTACGTAAGAGATATACTTAGTGTTATTCCGTCTAATAATGCGGAATCTGCAATCGTAGACAGCGCGGACGACCTCAACAGAATGGTATCGGTTGAAGGACTCACGGCTGATAAGCTCGTATCGGAGCTCGCTGACGGCGGAAGGTTTATTTCTGTTTATTCGGGGTACACCGACAAAGTAAGTCTTGGATTTGCTTCGTTTGGCGGAATGGTTGCGGGTGTTGTAGCCTCCAATGCTGATGCTGACGGAATAATAGATATTAAGCACGCAAGAGCTGCCGCAAAGCTCGTTGGATTCTGCGACAGCTTCTCGATTCCCGTGGTTACTCTTGTTGACAGTAAAGGACTTGAGGTATCCGACGCGGCTGAGGACGGCGCGTTCGCGTCTGAGCTTGCAAGGCTTGCGTATGCATATACCGCTTCGGAGAACGCAAAGGTTACCGTGGTCGTTGGCAAGGCTTACGGCGCGGCGTTCACACTCCTCGGCTCTAAGTCGGTTGGCGCGGATATAGCGTATGCGCTTCCCGATGCGGCGATAAGCGTGCTCTCTCCCGAAGCGTCGGTCGCTTTCGTGTGGAACGATAAGGTTGGCGAGAAGTCGAGAGAAGAGGTAGAAGCAGAGTGGAAAGAGAAATGCGCGTCTGCGGCAGAAGCGGCTGATAAGGGCGAGATAGACGATATTATCGAGCCTTCTGAGCTTCGCAAGAGAATATGCGCGGCACTGCTTATGCTT
This sequence comes from Eubacteriales bacterium, assembly GCA_045602205.1. Classification (GTDB taxonomy): domain Bacteria; phylum Bacillota; class Clostridia; order Oscillospirales; family CAG-272; genus HGM12713. The sequence goes on along the minus strand of JAZSBF010000023.1, from coordinate 635 downwards.
GCCTTTAAGGCAGACGGAGCTCCCTCTCGTAAGCATACCGTAATGCCTCTTTGATGGGAGGGTCGATATGGTAGTAAATAATAGCTTACTTACCGCGACGGCGGCTGGGGAAATGGGCGGCGCGTTTTCGTCCGAACGCCTTCTTTATGCGGGTCAGATGACTCTTCAGGGAATGCTGATGATCTTCGCTGTACTCGGAATACTCTGGGGCGTACTTGCTTTATTTAAGGTGATATTTGCAAGACCCGAAAAGAAAAAGAAGAAAATCGAGACAGAGGTAAAGACTCCCGATGAGACAGAGACCGGGAACGCGGCAACCGATACTGAGACTGTGGACGACACAGAGCTTATTGCGATACTTACGGCGGCGGTTGCAGCATATATGGAATCCGAGGGGAATGAAAACGCATACGAGGGCGGCTTCAGAGTCGTTTCGTTTACAAAAGCATCCGTCGGACGTTCGTGGAATACACAGCGCTAAATAAAAAATAATTCTTGAAAGGTTAAAGTATACATAAAATGAAAACTTATAATATTACAGTTAACGGAGTCACATATACGGTAAACGTTGAAGAGGTTTCAGGTGCGGATGCTACTCCCGCTCCCACAGTCGCAGCTGCTCCCGCGACAGTTCC
>JAZSBF010000022.1:0-6981 GCA_045602205.1 Eubacteriales bacterium | reverse complement strand
AATTCGCGATTTCGGTATGCGAATTTCATGTTGCCATATTTCTGAAATATCATTAACGAGCTTTTCCCTTTTAGATATCCCATAAACCCCGAAACGCTCATTTTGGGCGGGATACTGACGAGCATATGGATGTGATCGGGGCACACTTCTCCCTCTATAATTTCTACCCCTTTCCATTGGCATAATTTTCGCAATATTTCCCTTATCTCTAATCGCTTTTCTTCAAAAAATACTTTTCTCCTATATTTTGGCGCAAACACTATATGGTACTTGCAATTCCATGTTGTATGTGCTAAAATATTCTTGTCTATGGAAACTTCTTTCATAGATAAATCCTCCGTTGTGTTTTTTGGTTTTGACTGGCAGGTCAAACTCATTATATCACAACGGAGGATTTCTTCTCATCGGTTAACCTTTACTGAACCAGGCGACTATCGGGTGCTTTTCATGATACAAAAAGGCAACTCGTCGGTACTGTACACAAATGTCCGACGAGTTGCTGCATTAAAGAAAAACATTAAATTAAGTAAAACAATATTTAGGAAGCAAGAAACCTTTTTCAAAAGGTTTGGAGAGTGTGAGATACCAATGTTTGATGTTTTTAGCTGTAAGCTGAAATGGCGGTGTTTAGCCGCCAAATCAAACTTGGCGCAACCCCAAGTGGGTTGCAGCTTTCCTCAAAAGGTTTTCACATCCTTTTTCTCACATCTTTTATTTTATTCGATATCCAGCTTTATCTGTTGTTTCAAAATATCCTTTTCGGCGATAAGCTGTCCCGATGCGGGGATCTTCAGCTTTCGGTATCCCTTTGCGGTGTCGTAATATTCGTCGAAGGTGCTAAGGCAGGTCTTGAGCGTTACGCCTTTCTTGAGAGATATCAGGGTCACGCCGCCCGAGGTCCTCGTGTTCTTAAGCGGTATAAGTGAGGATTTTATAATGATAGCCCTGTCATCCGAGCCTATGAGCATTATCTCAAAGGGCTCTTTTTCCTTTTCATAGAATACGGAACATATCGGCGAGGCAGAGGAATAAGCGTTAACAAGCTTTCGTCTGTTGCCTTTTGTCTCGTAGTTTATCACGGGCACACGCACACCCTTTCCGTTTTCAAAGATGAAGATAAAGTTCTCGCCCTCGGGATAGCTCGGCTGTACCCTCATAAATACGGGCTTTTCGCCGTCGTCCATTCCAAGCTTTGCGGGAATGTAATCTCCCATTGAGGAAGCCTTTACGCAGTCAAAATCCGAGACCTTTGCGCGATATATCTGACATTTGTTCGTAACAAAGACAATGTCGGCAAGGTTGTCGGTATCCTCGCTTATTATTACGCAGTCGCCCTCCTTAAGCTTCTGCTCGTCGTTTCCGCGAAGCGACTGGAGCGTGATCTTTTTGAAGTATCCCTCTCTTGTGAGATAGAGGCGGACGTTGTAGTTTTCAATATGGTCCTCCTCGTTGTAAACAATGACATCGTCGCTGTGTATAAGTTGAGAACGGCGGGGCTGGGAATACTTCTTTTTGATATCCGAGAGCTGTGAGGCGATAAGCGCCTTTATCTTGAGCTCGTCGGCAAGTATCTCCTCTATCTTGGCTATCTCCTGCTGAAGTCCCTCAATTTCGTTGATACGGTTTATGATGTACTCTTTATTGAGGTTGCGGAGCTTTATCTCGCATATATACTCAGCCTGTATCTTGTCTATCGAAAATCCGCTCATAAGGTTGGGGATAACATCCTCCTCCTTTTCGGTGTGGCGGATTATCTTTATAGCCTTGTCGATATCGAGAAGTATCTTTCCAAGACCTAAGAGAAGGTGAAGCTTGTCTCGCTTTTTAGAGAGGTCAAACTCAAGCTCGCGGCGGACACAGCTTATTCTGAAGCGTATCCATTCCTTGATTATCGCGATAACGCCGAGCTGTCTTGGCGAGGAGTCTATGAGTATATTGAAATTGCACTTAAAGCTGTCCTCAAGAGGAGTCATCTTAAAGAGCTTAGTCATAAGCTTGTCGGGGTCAACGCCGCGGCGCAGATCAAGCGTGAGCTTGAAACCGCTGAGGTCTATCTCGTCGCGGAAGTCGGTTATCTCCTTGAGCTTTCCTTCCTTTACAAGCTCTGTTATGCGCTTGAGTATCGCCTCTATCGTCGTGGAGTAGGGTATCTGAATGATGTCGATACAGTTCTGCTCCTTGTCGTAGTTGTATCTCGAACGTATCTTTACAGAGCCTGAGCCTGTCTCATATATCTGTTTCATTACCTCTCGGTCGTATATGATAGCGCCGCCGCCGGGGAAATCGGGGGCTTTGATGATGTCGAGTATCTTGTCTGTCGTGATATTTGGATTTTTAAGCACCGCGATAGTTCCGTCGCAGACCTCACCGAGATTGAAGGAGCAGATATCCGAAGCCATACCTACCGCGATACCCTTGTTGGGCGTTACGAGAACGTTGGGGAAGGTGGTAGGAAGGAGCACGGGCTCTTTCATCGTGCTGTCGTAGTTATCGACCATATCGACGGCGTTTTTGTCTATTCCGCGGAAAAGCTCGTGACAGAAGGAGTCAAGCTTGACCTCGGTATATCTCGATGCCGCGAATTTCATATCCGAGGAATACTGCTTACCAAAGCTTCCCTTGGAGTCTACAAAGGGATGGAGCAGAGACTCGTTTCCGCGAGTGAGACGCACCATCGTCTCGTATATCGCCATATCTCCGTGGGGGTTGAGTTTCATCGTCTGACCGACGACATTTGCGCTCTTGGTTCTGTTGCCCGTGAGAAGTCCCATCTTATACATGGTGTAAAGGAGCTTTCTGTGCGCGGGCTTAAATCCGTCTATTTCGGGAATGGCGCGGGAAATGATAACGCTCATTACGTAGGGCATATAGTTCTTTTCGATAGTATCGGTTATTATCTGATTTTGAATTGGTGCTGAAACTATCTCCTCGGGAGCTATGCCTTTTTTGATTTTCTTAGCCATTTATGTACCGTCCTGAATTTATTTTCATATTTTTTTTACCGTGTGAGCAGCGGCTCTTATCATACGGTTATAGAGCGCAAGACCTATGCCGTCCTTAGACGGAAGATGCGCGTAGATAACGTCAACGTCAAGCGAGTTGCACGAACGAAGCGCAGAAAAGAGAGTATTCGCCTGAGAAGCGAGGTCGTCCTTCGCCCCTATCTTTATAAGGTTTTTGCTCGAGAGCGAGACAGCATCCTCGTCGTAGCATATTATAGCGCAGTTTTCTTCTCTCTGCGCGTTTATCATAAACAAGAGAACGTCCGAGTCAGCTCCGTCGAGAAGTATAAGAGGCGCGCTTGGCGCATAGTGTCTGTATTTCATGCCGGGGGAGAGCGGGCGCTCATCCTCAGATAGAGCCTCGGTCACAGCGTGCGACACAGAGAGCTTGGGTAAGACACAGAGAAGGGCGTCGTAGGTTATTCCGCCCGGTCGAAGAAGTATCGCCTCGTCGCCCTCAAGCTTGACTATCGTCGATTCAAGACCTATCTCACAGCCTCCGCCGTCGATTATCATATCGACTCTGCCAGTCATATCGGCAATTACGTGCTCGGCGCAGGTAGGCGAGGGGCTTCCCGAAAGGTTAGCCGAGGGAGCGGCAATGGCTCTGCCCGCCGAAGATATGAGAGCGTTTGCTATTGTGTGCGAGGGGCATCTTACGGCGACCGAGTCAAGTCCGCCCGTGACAGATGCGGGCACGGTATCCTTTTTCGGAAGAATGACGGTGAGAGGTCCGGGCATAAACGCCTTCGCGAGCTTATAATAAAGCTCGTTTGTGTGGGCGTATATCTCAGCGTCCTCGGGCTTTGCTATATGGATTATAAGGGGATTATCCGAGGGGCGACCCTTTGCCGCGTATATTTTTTTTGCGGCGCTCTCATCGGTGGCGTCAGCCCCAAGACCGTAGACCGTCTCTGTGGGGAAGGCTACAAGTCCGCCATTTTTTATTATCCTTGCCGCCGCCTCTATTTTATCTTTCTCGGGAGCTGCGGCATTTATTTTTATAATTTCAGTCATTTGAAATTCCTATCAAAACGAATTTTCTTTAAGCTTCTCGGCGGTGTCGGCGGTGATGAGCGCGTCTATCATATCGTCGATATTGCCGTTGAGGAAGCTTTCAAGCGAGTGGAGCGTGAGCGAGATACGGTGGTCGGTTATGCGTCCCTGAGGATAGTTGTAGGTCCTTATCCTCTCGCTTCTGTCTCCCGTGCCGACCTGACTCTTTCTGTCGGAGGCTATCTTGTCGTTCTGCTCCTTCTGCTTCATATCGTAGAGCTTCGCGCGGAGCATCTTGAGCGCCTTGTCCTTGTTTTTGAACTGACTGCGCTCCTCCTGACACCCGATAACGATACCCGTAGGCTTGTGAGTAAGTCTTACGGCAGACTCGGTCTTATTTATGTGCTGACCGCCCGCTCCGCTCGATTTGCAGGATTCTATCGTTATGTCGGCAGGATTTATCTCTACCTCAATATCCTCGACCTCGGGGAGTACGGCAACCGTTGCCGTTGAGGTCTGTATCCTGCCCTGAGACTCTGTCTCGGGCACACGCTGAACTCTGTGCACTCCGCTCTCGAATTTGAAGCGGGAATACGCCCCGTCTCCCTCGACGGTGAAGGATATCTCCTTAAATCCGCCAAGCTCTGTCTCGTTCGAGGTCATAACAGAGGTTTTGAATCCCTTTGACTCGGCATACATCGAATACATACGGTAAAGCACGCCCGCAAAGAGAGCCGCCTCCTCGCCTCCCGCGCCTCCACGTATCTCGATGATAACGTTCTTTTCATCGTTCGGGTCGCGAGGGAGGAGCAGTATCTTGAGCTCCTCCAAAAGACGCTCCATATCAGCCTTCGTCTCTTTGAATTCTGCCGACACAAGCTCTTTCATCTCGGCATCAAGAGACTCCTCGAGAAGCTGTCTTGCCTCCTCGTTGTCGGAGCAAGCCTTTTTATATTCACGGAATTTTTCGATAATGGGGGTGAGATTTTTATATTCCTTCATCAAAGCCGCAAATTTCTCCTGATTTGAAAAGGCATCGGGAGATGCGAGCTCGGCTTCGATCGCGAGATATTTTTCTTCTGCTGTCTGTAATTTGTTTAGCATAATTCCTCTGTCGTTAGTTTATAGTCGGTAATCAATATTTGTAGAATGCGAGCATAGCGCGGTATGCTTCGTAAAGGTCTACCTTGGATATGACCTCATAGGGCGCGTGCATAGATATTACGGGCACTCCGAGGTCTATCGTGTCGATATTGTGCTTTGATATATATTTTGCCACAGTGCCGCCACCTCCGCAGTCAACTCTGCCAAGCTCTGCCGCCTGCCAGATAACCTTGTCCTTTGCGAGTATCGAGCGAAGCCAGCCGATATACTCGGCGTCGGCGTCGTTAGTGCCCGATTTTCCTCTCGAGCCCGTGAATTTGGTGAACACAACACCGCAATTCAGCATTGCCGAATTTTTCTTTTCAAATACGTCCGCAAAATTGGGGTCGAACGCCGCAGAGACGTCAGCCGAGAGACACTTGGAGTTCGCGCGTATTACAGCGGAATTGCCGCCGAGATTTGCCGCAAGCTCGTTTATAAGGTCGAGCATAAGCTCACTCTGCATACCGCCTGTGCCGTCGCTTCCCGTTTCCTCCTTGTCGGCAAGTATACAGATGTTCGTGTGTACGCTGTCGGTGTTCTCAAGCAGAGCCGTAAGGGCAGGGTACGCGCAAACTCTGTCGTCATGACCGTAAGCGCCTATCATGGAGCGGTCAAAGCCGATGTCTCTCGCCTTTGCCGCGGGAACTACGCAAAGCTCGGCAGAGAGGAAATCGTCTTCCTTTATATCGTATTTTTCGTTGAGAAGCTTGAGTACGTTAAGCTTTACAGAGTTTTCGTCATCCTCGGTATAAGGCTCGCTTCCAACGAGGATATTGAGCTGCTCGGCATCTATCGCTTCGGAGAGCGGAGCTTTGCTCTGCTTCTGCGCGAGGTGGGGAAGAAGGTCGTTGATATAGAAAAGCGGGTCGGAATCGTCCTCGCCTATCTTTATTTCGACAATACTTCCGTCAGCCTTCGCAACTACTCCGTGAAGCGCGAGGGGAGTCGCAAGCCACTGATATTTGCGAATGCCTCCGTAGTAATGGGTCTTGAAGAATCCCATTCCGCCATCCTCGTAAAGAGGGCACTGCTTAAGGTCTATTCTCGGGGAATCTATATGCGCCGCGCATATTCTGAGACCGCGGTTTATATGCTCGCTTCCAACTGAGAAAACGAAAAGATTCTTTCCTCTGTTGTTGTAGTATTTCTTATCTCCCGCGCTTATCTTGTCTCCAAGCTTGTATTCACTAAAGCCGTAAGACTCGGCAAGGGCGATAGACGCCTTTACGCACTCTCTCTCGGTCTTTCCCGCGTCAAGAAAATTTTTATAGTTCTCGGCGTAGCTCATAGCAAGGGAAATTTCGTCCTTTCCCGCGAGCTGATATACGCTCTTTTTTGTGTAGGTAAGTGTTTCGGAAAGTTTCTTGTTCTCCATATATTTTCTCCTTTGGGTATTATGTATATTCGGGATAAAGCTTCTTGTATGTATCTATCGCGCGGTTTACCTTTTCGACGTATTTTTCTGTTTCCTCAAACGGAATATCGGTAAGATTTCCTTTTCCGTCGGAGCAATTAGGGTCAGCGAGCCACTTAGCCACGTTGCCCTCGCCGCCGTTGTATGCCGCAAAGGCTGTCTGCCAGTTGTAGTCGAATTTTTTGTGGAGATACGATAGATAATAAGTGCCGTATCTTATAGCTGTCTCGGGCTCAAAAATCTTTCTGTAAGGGAGATGTTCGCAAAGGTGCTCGTCTCCCGTAAGCCACTCGAATGTCGGCTCTATCATCTGCATAAGTCCGCGTGCGTCGGCAGGGGAAACGGCGTCGGGATCAAAATCGCTCTCGACCTTTATAACGGCGTAAATTATATATTTGGGAACTCCGAACTCCTTTGATGCAT
>JAZSBF010000021.1:0-12406 GCA_045602205.1 Eubacteriales bacterium | reverse complement strand
TTGTCTCCTGGGTCATCATCGAGCGCATATCGGTACGTCCCGACGGGTCACCAATCATAGCCGTACCTCCGCCGATAAGAGCAATCGGGCGGTTTCCTGCCATCTGAAGACGCTTCATAAGGCAGAGCGCCATAAAGTGACCGACGTGTAAGCTGTCGGCGGTGGGATCAAATCCAATATAGAAAACGGCTTTACCGTTATTTACCATTTCTTTTATTTCTTCTTCGTCGGTCACCTGAGCGATAAGTCCTCTGGCGACGAGCTCGTCGTAAATAGTCATATTCTTAAAACCTCGCTTTAATATTACAATAAAATAAATTATATATGATTTTTCACATTTTGTCAATATTAGTGAAAAATATTATTTGGAGATAACCTTAAAAAGCTCATCTGAGAGGGCGGTGAAGGTCTGGGTGTCAAGTCTTTCTCCGCGAATGTCTGCGGGGAGTCCGCATTTCTCGGTGATTATTTCGGTGATAGTATCCTTTGAAAGCTCACTGAAGACCGCGGAGAGAGCATTCGGCAGAGTCTTTCTTCTTTGCTCAAATGCCGCGCGTATAGTTCTGAAAAATGTCGCTTCATCAAGCGGCTTATAAGGCTTTTCCTTGTGGAGCTTTATTCTTATCACGGTCGAGTCAACCTTGGGCTCGGGCACGAATTTGTCGGACTTCACCACGAAAAGCCTTTCCGCTGTGCCGTAATAATTGAGGACGGCGGTGATAGCTCCGTATGCCTTGTTTCCTGCCGACGCACACAGCCTGTCCGCAACCTCAGACTGTATCATTATCGTGATATAGTCAAAGGGAAGTCCCGATTCGAGAAGCATCATCATAATGGGTGTTGTTATATAGTAGGGGAGATTTGCGCAGACAGAGACGTGTCCGCCCTCAAAGTGCTCAGAAAGAAGCTCGCGGAGGTCTACCTTCATAACGTCGTCGTTTATGACCTTGACATTTTTGTATTCGTCAAGCGTATATTTGAGAAGCGGTATAAGACCGTTATCTATTTCGACAGCCACAACGTTTTTATATCTCTGTGCCAGCTCCTTTGTAAGCGAGCCCGCACCCGGTCCTATTTCGAGAATAGTGCTGTCGGCAGAGTCACAGCAGGAGTCGGCGATATCCTCCACAACAAGATTGTCAATAAGAAAGTTCTGACCGAATTCCTTTCTGAAATTCAGTGAGAACATAGCCATAAGCTGTTTTATAGTTTTTATGTCACACAGATTCATAAATATCTCCGATATCAAGTATTTTATATGATCCAATCCATTTTAACACAAAACTGAAAAAAAAGCAACAACTAATGGAAAGATAATTGAAAGTGATTGACAATCGGTCTTAAAAATGTTAAAATATTATAATACGAATTTATTCGGGAGGGGGAGAGTATGTCTGAGGAAAACAAAGCGTCTTTTCGCAAACAGAAGCTGGACGATTTTTGGGATATAGAGTTTATAACGCCTAAGCGGCATACTCAGCCGCAAGCAAGACCGAGTCGTGACGGGACAGTTGAGATAAAGATATCGTCGGTGCTTGAGAAGCTTGCGGACGACAATATATACCGCACCGAAAAGCTTTCGGGTGAAAGCGGCGTGATAAGAAAGGTGATAGCTAATGAGGGTGATGAAGAGAAGCCCGAGATAGAATATTGTCCCGAAAATTCGCTTATACACAAGGTAAAGATATTCAAGTGGAAGTCGTCTTACAGCTATTATGAGAAATTTTACAGAGACGCGCTTGCTCTTATGGATAAGCAGGGAGTGGAATGTGAGCGCGTTGGATTTTTCTCATACGTGCCGCAATACGATCAACTAAACGCCGCACAGCTTTCATACTACCTGTATTTCAGAAGCGAGGCGAGGAGGGGAATCTTTTTGGATGTCGACCAAAGCTATGTCTTGCTCTATGTTTACGAGATAATCAATCTCGGCGACGCGCTCGACACGAGCTTTGGACAGTCACAGCTTGTCGCGCTTTGGTGGGCATACAGAAATAAATATCCGAAGCTTAACAAATCGCTCGTTGAATGGATATGCGATTACAGCCTTATACACAGACTTCCGCCGCCGAAGGATATAGATATATCAAGCGCCTCGGAGCTTACTACCCTTAAGGAATTTTTTATGATTCAAAAGGGAGCTGACAATATTTCCTACGCCGAGATATTACTTGCTTTTTGTACCTCGTATGATTTCCGTACGAGCAAATTTGCCGTGGGAGACGCGCTCGAGATATACGAGAAGTATATTCCTATGGCTCTTGGCGAGTGCGTCAAGCTCTGGTCGGTTGGCGGAATACTTGCAAACGTTGGATTTAATGACAGCCTTCTGCCGAGAGATGCATATTCGGGAGCGCTTTGCTCACACCGAATAAAGCGCAAAATAGAGGTGGAATATTGCTCTTTTTCAAGAACCAACGAGCTGAGATATCTTGTGGGGGATATAGTAAAATACTCGGAGAACAAGATAAGGGCTCATCTTGGAATAAAGCCGCGGCTTAGCTGTTATTCGATAGACAGTGATATGAGGAAGCTTTTAGACGAGTTCTTTGCGAACAGATTGCCGCGTGTCCGCAAACCGAGAGTCAAGGAAAAGCGGCAGGAGTACGACGCGCTTTACGATCTGCCGAAAAAGCCGCTTTCGATATCGAATGCGTCCGAGATCGAGGAGGCTTCTTGGGAGACGACAAGGGATCTCATAGAGGCGTTTGACGGTCTCCGGAATGACACCGATGCTTTTGAGGGCGGTACTGATATATTCACGATATCTGACTTTTGTGCTGCGGGAGATACCGAAAACGTCTCCGAGAACGAGGACATCATATCGGCACTCGGCACTCTTCTGCCCTTTGCGCTCGCGGTATATCGCGGCGACCGTGAGGCCGAGAGAGCTTTTGTGAGAGAATGCGGACGTATGCCCGACAGTATAGTGGATGCTATAAATGAGATATCTGCCGATCTCCTTGGAGATATTCTCATAGAGGATGACGGCGACGGATACAGAATACTTGAGGATTACGAAAATTATTTTTTGGGAGCGGAGAACTAAATGGAACAGGATATAAATTTGCAAAAAATACCGAAAAGAATACTCAATTCCTTGCTCGCGTCGGTCTCGGCGGGAGTAGTGCCGAGAGCCGGAGCTCCGTATATAGCGATAGGCAGAAGGGACGAGATATCGGCTCTGCTTTCCGATCTTGCGGCGGTCAACGACGGCTGTGGGATAATGAGATTTATAATAGGGCGCTACGGAAGCGGAAAAAGCTTTCTTATGCAGCTTATCAGGGGATACGCGCTTGAGCGCGATTTCGTGACGGCGGATGCCGATCTTTCCCCCGAGAGAAGACTTTACGGCTCGTCGGGAAGCGGTGTCGCTACTTACCGTGAGCTTATAAAAAATCTTGCTTCAAAATCCTCTCCCGACGGCGGCGCTCTGCCTAAAATGATCGCGAGATGGATAGATATGATGCAGTCGGAGATAGTTGCGGGCGGAATCGAAGCAGGCAGTGAGGAATTTGCCGCAAGACTTAATCTGCGCGTATCCGAGCAGCTAAGAGAGATAGAATATCTCGTGGGCGGATTTGATTTCGCGCGTGTTATAACCGAATATTACAAGGCGTTTGTGAACGGAGATGACGACAGAAGGATCGCTTGCTTGCGCTGGCTCAGAGGTGAATTTTCCACAAAGACCGAGGCAAGAGGCGCGCTTGGATTTCCTGTGTCGGTCATAATCGACGATGAAAACTGGTATGATTTTCTAAAGCTTTGGGCGTGTCTTGTAAGAGGTATGGGATATAGAGGTCTTATCGTGTTTATAGACGAGTGCGTTAACCTCTACAAGATAACTCACAGAGTAAGCCGAGAAAACAACTACGAGAAGATACTGGCTATGTTCAACGATACCTTGCAGGGACGAGCGCCGGGTCTTGGAATAATTATGGGCGGAACACCTCAGTTCCTTGATGACACGCGCAGGGGACTGTTCAGCTATGAGGCGCTTCGCAGCAGACTTTGCGACAGCCGATTTGCCTCTCCCGACGCGGTCAATCTCATAGGACCTGTCATAAGACTTCGCCGTCTGAGTGACGACGAGCTTTTCGCTCTGATATCCAGAGTCACAAAGCTTTACGCGCAGAATTACGGAGTAGAGGTGAGGATAAGCGACGAGGAAAAGGTCAGATTTCTCGAAATATGCCTCGCTCGCGCGGGGGCGGACAATATGATAACTCCCCGCGAGATGCTCAGAGATTATATGACGGTTATGAATATCCTTATGCAAAATAAGGAGCTTAGCTTTGATGATATCGTAGGAAGCGCGGTAACGCTGAAATGTGATGGCGACGAGACTGAAAAAACAGAAGTAAAGAGCAATTACAGCGCAGAGGATATAGTTTTTTAAGCCACAGAAAGTATTAAGAAAGGGGAAGACAGGATGACCGAGGCAGACAGAATATTTGAAAGGTTTCCCGAATTTATAAGGGAATTTATATACTCTCACTCGTGGGACTCTCTTCGAGGGGTACAGATAGCGGCGGCAAAAACGCTTTTTGAGAGTGACAGAAATCTTTTGCTTACCTCATCTACCGCCAGCGGCAAGACCGAGGCAGCCTTCTTTCCCATACTTACAGAGCTTTATTATGACAGACCTGAGAGCATAGGGGCTCTTTATATAGCCCCGCTCAAAAGTCTTATAAACGACCAGTTCTTAAGGATAGATTCGCTCCTTACCGAAAGCGGTATAAAGGTCACGCATTGGCACGGTGACGTTGCAGCCTCACACAAAAAGAAGCTTCTTTCAAAGCCTGAGGGTATATTACAGATAACTCCCGAATCGCTTGAGGCTATGCTGATAAACCGCTCAAACGATATTCCGCGCCTTTTTGGAGACCTCAGATATATAGTTATCGACGAGATACACACTCTTATGGGTAGCGACAGGGGAAATCAGATACTCTGTCAGATATCGAGGATATCCTCGCTTATCGGTCACTCACCCAGACGTATAGGTCTTTCGGCGACGATAGGATACCCCTCTCTCGCGGCTAAATGGCTCTCGGCTGGAAGCGGCAGAGAGACCGATGTTCCTCGCTTTGAGGCGGAACAAATAAGGTGGAGGCTTGGCGCTGAGCACTTTTTCATACACAACAAAAATTCCGAGCAGAGCAAGACGCAAAATTCTGCCGATATGTCGGAAGACAGGGCTATGCTTGACGCGGGATACGAATATATGTACGACTGTGTAAAGGACAGAAAAGCCTTGGTGTTTTCAAATTCCCGAGAGGAGACAGAATACGTTTGCGCAACTCTCAGACAGATAGCAGAGCGGCGCGGCGAGAGGGACGTCTTTTTGATACATCACGGAAATCTTTCGGCGTCTTTGCGCGAGGAAGCTGAGATGAAGATGAAGGACGAGGATATTCAGGCGGTCACCTGCGCTACGGTCACTATGGAGCTTGGAATAGATATAGGACGCCTGGAGAGAATACTTCAAAACGATTCTCCAAACTCGGTATCAAGCTTTCTTCAGCGCCTCGGACGCTCAGGCAGACGCGGACAGCCGCCCGAGATGATGATGGTATGCCGCGAGGAAGAGCCGCTTCCCAACGCGCCGTTGCCACAGCTTATCCCATGGGGACTTATACGCGCTATCGCGATAATTCAGCTCTATATCGAGGAGAGGTTTATAGAGCCTCCGCTTGAGAAAAAACAACCCTTTAGTCTGCTTTTTCATCAAACACTCAGCATACTTTCGGCGAGCGGAGAGATGAGTGCGGCGAGACTTGCGCAAAAGGTTCTTTCGCTTCCTCCGTTTGAACAGGTATCAAAAGAGGATTATAAGGCGCTTATAGTTTATATGCTCAACTCGGATATGCTTGAGATGACCGAGGAGAGAGGACTTATCGTCGGTATGGCGGGAGAGAGACTGCTCTCAAGCTTCAAATTTTACGCCGTGTTTAACGACAGCGAGGATTTTAGTGTCAGATGTGAGTCCGAGGAGATAGGCACTATAACCACACCCCCACCCGCAGGGGACAGATTTGCGCTTGCGGGCAGAGTTTGGGAGGTGCTTGAGGTCGATACGCAGAGAAGACTTGTGTACGTAAAAAAGGTCAAGGGAAAAATGGAGATATCGTGGCCGGGTGAATATGGTGAGATACACACTCGAATACTGGAGAGAATGAAGCAGGTGCTTTGTGAGGATACTGTGTATCCATACCTTAAGGATAATGCGAGAGCCCGACTTGCGACGGCAAGGAGAGTGGCAAGAGCTACGGGTATGACCGAGCGCTCGCTCGTGCATCTTGGCGGATATACGTGGTGTCTTTTTCCTTGGCTCGGAACAAGGTCATTCAGAACGCTCAGAAAGTTTATTGCCCAGAACGCGCACCGCTTCGGCATATCCGGGATAGAGTTTGAGGGCTGTTACTATATGACCTTCCGAATGGAAAAGGGAAGTGACGCGGATTTGTGTGCCTTTATGTCGGAGTACGTACAAAAATACGGCATAGACGCGCTCTCTCTTGTGGGCTCGAAGGAGCTTCCCATATTTGAAAAATACGATAGATTTGTCCCCGGTGAGCTTTTGCGTTACGCTTATTCAGTCGATAAGCTTAATGCCGATGAGACGGTAAAGCGGATATCCGATATTGCGGCTGAATATTGAAGTGGAATTGTAAAAATTGCTCAAAAAACGCTTTAGCGTACAACAAAAAATTGTAGGTAATAGCTGTTGACTTTTTCTTGCTAAAGTAGTATCATATACGTAATGCTATGATAGGGAGCGGGAATGGAAAATTCTTTTTCAGAGAGCTGTCGTTTGGTGCGAGACGGTAAAAGATGTCCTTTCCAAATCACCCTTGAGCTGACTGTCGAAAGCGCTTTTTTGCCGTAGAACAGTACGTATTTCTGCGTTAAAGAATAATGTATGCTTGTACATGAGTGCCCCGTAAGCTCGGGGAATCGGAGTGGTACCGCGGAGTTTTCGTCTCCGTCTCTGTTAAGAGACGGAGACTTTTTATTTTTTGAAAGGATGATATAAAATGCTTACACTTGACAAGGTTTATCATGCGGCGTACGTCCTCAAGGACGTTGTCAGAGAGACTGCGCTTATACAGTCTAAAATCAATCCCGAGGCGGAGGTATATCTTAAGACCGAGAATTTGCAGGTCACGGGTTCGTTTAAGGTAAGAGGCGCGGGATATATGATATCCCAGCTTACAGAGGAAGAAAAGGCGAGAGGCGTTATCGCCTGCTCGGCGGGAAATCACGCTCAGGGTGTGGCTCTTGCCGCTTCAAAATATGGTATAAAGGCTACTATATGTCTGCCCGACGGAGCTCCTATCTCGAAGGTAGAGGCTACAAAGAGCTACGGCGCTGAGGTGGTTATGGTAAAGGGTGTTTATGACGACGCTTATAAGAGAGCGCTTGAGCTCCGCGACGAGATGGGCTATACCTTCGTTCACCCCTTTAATGACGACAACGTTATAGCGGGACAGGGAACTGTTGCGCTTGAGATACTTAACGAGCTTGATTCTATTGACGCTATCGTTGTGCCGATAGGCGGAGGCGGACTTATCTCGGGTATCGCTTACGTCGTAAAGCACCTCGCTCCTCACGTCAAAGTGTACGGAGTACAGTCTGCAGGCGCGCCGAGTATGTTCAATTCTATAAGAGACGGAAAGATAGAGAGACTTCCTTCTGTATCTACTATCGCGGACGGAATTGCAGTCAAAGAGCCCGGGGACAACACCTTCGCGCTTTGCTCAAAATACGTTGACGAGATAGTTACTGTCAACGAGGACGAGATATCCTCCGCGATACTCGGACTTATCGAGCAGCATAAGATGATAGCCGAGGGCGCGGGCGCTGTGTCGGCGGCTGCTGTAATGTTCAACAAGATACCCGTAAAGGGCAAAAAGGTAGTCTGCGTAATTTCGGGAGGTAACATTGACGTTACGATACTCTCAAGAGTTATAGAGCGCGGACTTCTCACCTCGGGAAGAACCTGCAATCTTTGTATCGAGCTTATGGATAAGCCGGGTCAGCTTATGGAGGTGTCGAGAATAATTGCCGCCCTTGGCGCAAACGTTATATCGGTACACCACGAAAGAGCAAGTGAGACAAAGGATATCAACGGCTGCTATCTGCGTCTCGTGCTTGAAACAAAGAATTACGAACATATAGAATCTATTACCAAGGCGCTCTCGGAGGCGGGCTTTGGCATAGTTTCGGTACAGTAAAGGTAAAGGAGAAAAAAACAATGAGTGAAAAGGTATATACAAAGAATGCGCCCGATGCGATAGGCCCTTATTCTCAGGCGGTAAAATGCGGAGGTGTGGTGTTCACCTCGGGACAGATAGCTATAAACCCTGCAAGCGGGAACGTTGAGGCAGAGACGATAGAGGGACAGACAGAGCAGATATGCAAAAATCTTGCGGCTGTTCTTGAGGCTGCGGGAACTTCGATAGACAAGGCTGTAAAGACGACCTGCTTCCTTTCCGATATGGCGGATTTTGCGGCGTTCAACGAGGTATACGGAAGATACTTTACCTCAAAGCCCGCTCGCTCCTGCGTTGCCGCAAAGCAGCTTCCCAAGGGCGTTCTTGCCGAGGTAGAGGTCATCGCCGAGCTTTGACAGACCCCTCGCCGAATTGCTTGTATATAATATATATAAGTATACAAGGTTAAAAAATAAGTCGGTTTGCTACAAAAAAAGCCGAAAAATTTTTTAAAACTGTGCACTTTCAATCAAATTTATAAAATTTTGCAATTTTTATTGACAAAGGCGATCATTCGTGATAAAATAACCACAATATATTAGTTTAGGCGTTTAAGGGAATCAGTAGTACGCAAAAGCTTACAGAAAGCCGACGGGTGATGCGAGTCGGCAGCCGTATCGTATGAATCTCCTCCCCCAGCTTCCGCTTGAAGACCCTCTTATATGGGTTGTGTAGACGCGGACGGAATGTCACCGTTACCAGAGACGATTCACTGATTGGTGAAGCAGAGCGGCCGAGATCGGCAATAAGAGTGGTACCGCAGAGTGTCAACGACCTTTGTCTCTTTTAACGGAAGAGATAAAGGTCTTTTTTGAATTTATGACCGTCTGAGCTTTTATATTCACTAAATTTTAAAATCAGCTTTCTTAAAATGATTTGGTAAAACAGGAGGATAAAAATGATATTGAACGGCTCTGAAATACTTGTAAACGTTCTTATCGAGCAGGGTGTTGATACCGTTTTCGGATATCCCGGAGGCTCGGTTCTCAATATTTACGACGCGCTTTACAAGTACAGTGATAAGATCAATCACTACATAACCGCTCACGAGCAGGGAGCTGCACACGCGGCAGACGGTTATGCGAGAGCAACGGGAAAGACGGGTGTTGTTATAGCGACAAGCGGTCCCGGTGCAACAAATCTCGTTACAGGAATAGCGACAGCCTATATGGATAGCGTACCTATGGTGGCTATAACGGGTAACGTACCCAGTCAGCTTATCGGATGCGATAGCTTTCAGGAGGTATATATTGCGGGAATAACCATGCCTATTACAAAGCACAATTTTGTGGTAAGAAAGGTGGAGGATCTCGCGGATATCGTCAGAGAGGCGTTTAAGATAGCCTCGAGTGGCAGACCCGGTCCTGTGCTTATAGATATTCCCAAGGATATAACCGCCGACAAGACCACCTTTGTTCCCGCTGAGAAGATAGAGCCCACACACGCTCCCGCAAAGCTCAGGAACGTAGAGGAGATCGCCAATATAATCAACCGTGCGGAAAAACCCTTTATCTACTTCGGCGGCGGAGTCAGAATATCGGGTGCCGGCGAGGAGCTTCGTGAGCTTATAATGAGAGCGGACATACCCGCAGCTCACACGCTTATGGCGGCAGGAGTTCTTGGCTACAACGAGAAGAATAATCTCGGACTTATCGGAATGCACGGCTGTTACTCGGCAAACGCCGCGGCTAACAGGGCAGACGTTATGATAGCCATTGGAACACGCTTTAGCGACAGAGTTGCGCTCAATACGCAGAAATTCGGTCACAACGCCCGAATAATACACATAGACATCGACCCCAGCGAGATAAACAAGATAATCGTTGCCGATTATAGCATTACGGGAGACGTTAAGGAGGTCCTTACAGAGCTTCTTAAGTACATAAAGCCCGCAAGACACGACGCTTGGACAGAGCAGATAGCAAAGTGGAAGCGCGATGACTATATGCCTGAGTCGAGAGAGGACGTTCTCTTACCGCATCAGATAGTTGATACGACCTGTGATATCGCAGGAGAGGATGCTATATACGTTACAGATGTCGGACAGCATCAGCTGTGGGCGGCACAGTATCTCCGTCATGTCAAGCCGAGAAACTTCCTTACAAGCGGCGGTCTTGGAACGATGGGATATGGATACGGAGCGGCGATAGGCGCTCAGATAGCAAACCCCGATAAGCACGTTATCCACTTCACCTCCGACGGCTCGCTCCACATGAACATGAACGAGCTTTGCACGGCGGTAAGCTACGAGCTTCCCGTTATAACGGTAATTATGAACAATGCCGTTCTTGGAATGGTAAGACAGTGGCAGGCTACCTTCTACGACCGCAGATTTTCTTCAAGTGAGCCCGAAAGAAAGACAGACTACGTTGCCGTAGCAAAGGCTTTTGGCGCAAACGGATATCTGTGTGAGACACCCGCAGAGTTTGAGGCAGCTATGAAGGAAGCGATAAAATCCAAGGGCCCTGTATGGATAGATTGCAGAATAGACCGTGAAGAAAAGGTCCTTCCGATGATACCGTCGGGACTCACCGTTCACGATACTATATTCAAATAAGAAGGAGGATGCAAAATGAAAAGACAATGTATGGTTCTTCTTGTTCAGAATAACGCGGGAGTTCTTGCCCGTGTCAGCTCGCTCTTTATGCAGAGAGGATTTAATATCGATTCGCTTACGGTTTCGTCGACCGACAATCCCGCTATCTCAAGAATAACGGTAATGACAACAGGTGACAGCCGTACCTTCAATCAGATAATGATGCAGACAAACAAGCTCGTTGAGGCAAAAATGATCTTTTCGGTAGAGCCTGAGTTCAGCCTTATCAGAGAGATACTGATGGTTAAATTCTCAAGCGCTACGGATGATATAGACGAGCTTAAGAAGATAATTTCTGATTTTGGAGCTCACATAATCGATATGTCGCACGGCTGCTTCGTTGCCGAGCTTACCGAGTCGCCCCAAAAGGTAGACGCATTTCTTGATGCTGTAAAATCTTTTGAGATGATAGAGATGTGCCGCTCGGGTGCTATCGCTCTTGAACGCGGACTGATTGACTACGAACTCAATTAAATTAAAATAAAAATTTCAAAAGTTTTCAAAGGAGACAAAAACAATGATAACAAAGTATTATGATACCGATTGTAACCTCGGTCTGCTCGACGGAAAAACAGTTTCCGTTATCGGCTTTGGCAGCCAGGGACACGCTCACTCTATGAACCTCGCTGAAAGCGGCGTAAACGTAGCTGTCGGACTCAGACGCGGAAGCGCTCACTGGAAGAAGGCAGAGGATTTTGCCGCTACACATCCTAACTTCAAGGTTATGGAGATAGAGGAGGCTGCTAAGGCAGGCGACCTCGTTATGATGCTCGTTCCCGATGAGCTCGCTGCTGATATCTACAACAAGCAGGTTGCTCCCTATATGAAGGACGGCGACGTTCTTATGTTCGCTCACGGCTTCAACATTCACTTCAACTTCATTCAGCCCGCTAAGAATATCGACGTTATAATGGTAGCTCCCAAGGGCCCCGGACACACGGTAAGAAGCCAGTATCAGGAGGGCAAGGGTGTTCCCAGCCTTATCGCTATACATCAGGACTACACAGGCAAGGCTAAGGAGTACGCTCTCGCATACGCAAGCGGAATCGGAGCAGGCAGAGCAGGTATTCTTGAGACATCCTTCAGAGAGGAGACAGAGACCGACCTCTTTGGTGAGCAGGCAGTTCTTTGCGGCGGTGTTACCGAGCTTATGAAGGCAGGCTTCGACACTCTCGTTGAGGCAGGGTACGAGCCCGAGATGGCTTACTTTGAGTGTATCCACGAGATGAAGCTTATCGTTGACCTCATCAACAACGGCGGCTTCGCTATGATGAGATATTCTATCTCCAACACCGCTGAGTACGGTGATTACAGAACGGGTAAGAGACTTATCACAGAGGAGACCCGCAAGGAGATGAAGAAGGTACTCTCCGAGATTCAGGACGGAACGTTCGCTTCCGAATTTATGCAGGAATTCTCCGCGGGACGCAAGGCAAAGTTCCTCGCAACTCGCCGCAAGGAGAGCGAGCATCAGCTTGAAAAGACGGGCGCTGAGCTTCGTCAGATGATGAGCTGGCTCAAGAAGTAATAA
>JAZSBF010000020.1:0-2967 GCA_045602205.1 Eubacteriales bacterium | reverse complement strand
CCGTAAGGACAGGGGACTTTATTTTTAGGAGGATACTATGAAATTATATGACGAGCTTGTTGCCCGCGGCTTGATTGCACAGGTAACAAATGAAGATGTGATCCGTGAAATGATCGATAACGGCAAGGCTACGTTCTATATTGGCTTTGACCCCACAGCAGACAGCTTGCACGTAGGACATTTTATGGCTCTCTGCCTTATGAAGCGTTTGCAGATGGCAGGAAACAAGCCCGTTGCTCTTATCGGAGGCGGAACTGCAATGGTTGGCGACCCCTCGGGACGTACCGATATGCGTCAGATGATGACAAAAGAGACTATCGAGCATAACTGCGCTTGCTTCAAGAAGCAGATGAGCAGATTTATCGACTTCTCCGACGGAAAGGCTATAATGGTAAATAACGCCGATTGGCTTCTCGAGCTCAATTACGTTGAAGTTCTCCGAGATGTTGGAGCTTGCTTCTCGGTCAACAGAATGCTCAGCGCGGAATGCTATAAGCAGAGAATGGAAAAGGGACTTTCCTTCCTCGAGTTCAACTATATGATAATGCAGTCCTACGACTTCTATCACCTCTACCAGACACTCGGCTGTAATATGCAGTTTGGCGGAGACGACCAGTGGTCCAATATGCTTGGCGGAACAGAGCTTATCCGCAGAAAGCTCGGCAAGGACGCTTACGCTATGACGATAAACCTTCTTCTCAACTCCGAAGGAAAGAAGATGGGTAAAACACAGTCGGGAGCCGTTTGGCTTGACCCCGAAAAGACCTCTCCTTACGATTTCTATCAGTACTGGAGAAACGTTGCGGACTCCGACGTTCTTAAATGCATAAGAATGCTCACGTTCCTCCCTCTCGAGCAGATAGACGCTATGGAAGGCTGGGAAGGCTCTCAGCTCAATCGCGCAAAGGAGATACTCGCTTACGAGCTTACGTCTCTCGTTCACGGCGAAGAGGAAGCAAAGAAGGCAGAGGCGTCTGCTAAGGCTCTCTTTGGCGCGGGCAGTGACGCTGAAGCTCCCGTTGTCGAGCTTTGCGACGAGGATTTCGTTGACGGTATGATAGACATCGGAACGATACTCGTAAAGGCAGGACTTGTTGCTTCAAAGTCAGAGGCAAGACGCGCTATCGAACAGGGCGGAGTTGCCGCAGACGGAGACAAGATAAGCGACTTTAAGACAACATTTGCAAAGGCAGACCTCGCAGACGGAAAGACCTTCCGCAGAGGAAAGAAGAACTTTAAGAAGGTAATCGCAAAATAATTTTTATCGTTTTTTAATATGATACCGACAAAACACATCGGTTTTGTCGGTATCTTTTTTGTGTTTAAAAAGCTTCTTGAGAACACCTCCCGCATAGTGCTTCAAAAAAAGAAGTGACCCCTGACCGTAGTTGTAATCCCACGACCAAGGGTCACTTCTCTTCACTTTTGGTATCTAACATCCTTTGTTATCCTCTCTTTCTTCGTCTACCTTAGGCTCTTTCCTACACACCCGCAAAACACTCAAAAATCAACTTCTCTAACGAGAATA
The DNA here is from genome assembly GCA_045602205.1 of Eubacteriales bacterium. GTDB lineage: Bacteria > Bacillota > Clostridia > Oscillospirales > CAG-272 > HGM12713. The sequence continues at coordinate 1,439 of JAZSBF010000020.1, read as the reverse complement.
CCCTTTGTTTTCTATGTGATAAAAATCGCGTAAGGCGAAGGCTCTTCCTTTCAAACAGTGTCTCAAGCAAGTTACTGTTTTTAAGGTAAGTTCAATTTCTCATTGGACCTTTCCTCCTTTTCTTGTCTAAATTATATCACACATTTATGCAAAAAACAATTGACATTTTCTAAGAAATCTCGTTTCCTTTTTTGTACAAATGGCAGAAATTTCAAAAATGCCGTATATTTTGCTTTACATTTCACTTTTTATGTGTTATAATAGATTTATGGTGCTGCTCCGTTTGGAGAGCTTTTTTAATATAATGCGGTTTATGTGTCAATAATATACCTGAACAGGCTTTCGCGCAAAGAAAGCACCTAAGGAGGTATCTTATGAAAAAATATGTTTGTAACGTTTGCAGATGGGAGTATGACGAAGCCCTTGGCGATCCCGAGCACGGTATCGCACAGGGAACGAAATTCGAGGATCTTCCCGAAGATTTTGTCTGCCCTCTTTGCAAAGTAGGCAAAGACAATTTTTCTGAGCTGTAAAAAAGGGCATATACCCGCGATAAAAGACCTTTAAGTAAGGATAAAAAATATGGAACTTGTATTAATTACAGCCCTCGGCGTTGGCGGTGCAACCGTTATCGGCGCTGTTATAGGCTTCATCTTCAAAAAAATATCCCACACATTTTCAGATATCGTGCTGTCATTTGCCGCAGGCGTTATGCTGGCGGCTGCCGTTATAGGACTTATCATTCCCTCGCTTGAATACGGCGGAAGGTACGGCATCATGATTACTATCGCGGGTATATTCGCAGGCGCGCTCTGCCTCAATCTTATAGACAAGCTCGTTCCCCACCTGCACAAGCTTGTTGGAGCTGACATTGAGCCGCACAACAACGCAAATCTGAGCAAGGTGCTCCTCTTTGTAACGGCGATAGCGATACATAATCTTCCCGAGGGAATCGCCGCGGGCGTCGGCTTTGGCTCGGGCGACACAGCAGGCGCACTGATAATCGCGGGAGGAATCGCGCTTCAGAATATCCCCGAGGGTATGGTCATAATCGGACCTATGCTCGCCACAGGAATAAAACCCGCGAAAACCTTTTGGATAGCAATGATAACGGGAATTATCGAGGTTCTCGGAACTTTGATAGGTTATTTTGCAGTCAGCGTAGCCTCTGCTATACTTCCCTTTGCGCTCGCGTTTGCCGGCGGCACAATGCTCTACGTTATAAGCGACGAAATGATACCCGAAACACACGCACACGGTCACGAGCAAGGCGCTACCTATGCACTTCTCGTAGGATTTTCCCTTATGCTCGTCACAGACTTTCTTTTAGGATAAACAAAGAAAAAAATCGGTCGCCGGCCTCGTTTGGGGTCGGCGACCGTAATTTTTTAAAAGCTGTGAATTCCAAGAGGTGCGTCTGCCTCGGAAACAAGACCGTA
>JAZSBF010000019.1:0-14127 GCA_045602205.1 Eubacteriales bacterium | reverse complement strand
AAAAAATTTAGAGCTAAGATACCTTTGTCCTAAGATATCTTAGCTCTTTTCGTTTATGCCTAAATGAAGCAGCCTCTTTTTATTAACTTTCAAGCTGCTTCCCAAGAAATCCCGCGGCGGTCATAACAAGCTTTGATTCTATATCTACACCAAGGCTTTCGCGTGACTTGTCGATCTCGCCCTCGCAAAGAGACGCCACGCAACCGATAACGTCGCCCTCGCTGATTATCGGCATGGCGCAGCTTATAAAATGACTGCTTGTGTCTGAAAGAGCAGGGAGGCGCTCCGAGCCGTCACGCCAAACGTAAATATTTCTGCCCTCGATTATATTTTCCATAGCATCGGATAAGCGCTTGTCGCTGTATTCCTTTTTTGAGACGCCCGAGCAGGCGATGACAGCGTCTCTGTCGGTAATTATCACCGACATATTGCAGGTCTTGTGGAGTGTTTCGGCATATTGCGCGGCAAACGACGCAAGCTCCCCTATGGGAGAATATTTTTTGAATATTACCTCTCCCTCTCTGTCGGTGTATATCTCCAGCGGGTCGCCTTCGCGGATACGCATTGTTCTTCTTATTTCTTTGGGAATGACGACTCTCCCGAGGTCGTCTATTCTACGGACAATTCCTGTTGCTTTCATATATATAAAAATCTCCTTGTTTTACAGATTTGTACTGTTAGTATCTGCAAAACAAGGAGATTTATACTTATGATAATTTAAATGCTATAATATTAATTTGTCAAATTACACCACTTAGAAGTAAAATCCAAGATCTTTAAGGAGAGGATTCTTTTGATCCTTCTCGCTCATTTTGATTTCCATATCTTCGGTGATGGGCCATTCGATACCAACGTCGGGATCGTCATACGCCAATCCGCCCTCATCTCCCGGGGCATAGAGTCTGGTGCACTTATAAACGAAAGTTGCGCGATCCGAAAGAACCAAAAAACCGTGAGCAAAGCCTTCGGGTACGTAAAATTGTTTTTTGTTTTCATCAGAGAGGATAACACCATACCATTTTCCGTAGGTCTCACTGTCACGTCTCAGATCCACTGCAACGTCAAATACAGATCCCTGAACGACTCTTACAAGCTTACCCTGAGGATTGGTCTTTTGAAAATGAAGTCCTCTCAATACGCCCTTGGAGGAGCAGGATTCGTTGTCTTGAACAAAGTTGACGTTAATTCCCGCCGCTGAAAACTCTTCTTTTTGATAAGTTTCCATAAAATAACCTCTATGGTCTCCAAAAACAGTGGGGGTGATTACGTACAGATCTTTTATAAAAGTCTCTTCAAAATTAAATTTTCCCATGATCTCAGCCTTTCGTTTGATTTAGTTAGAGTTGTTTTCTTCATTTAGCTCTTTCAAAAAGCGACGGAGGGCATCCTGCCAAGAGGGAAGGCGAGAGAAGCCGTTTTTGTCCAGCTCGCTTTTGTCCAATCGACTGTTTTCAGGACGGCGAATGGCGCTGGGAAAATAATCTGAGGTAACGGGTTCAACCTCGGTTTTATATCCCGCTTGAGAATAGATCTCCAAAACAAACTCGTACCAAGAGCAAAATCCTTCGTTTGTGGCGTGATACGTGCCGTACTTATCTGTTATTATCATATCTGCCAACAAAACCGAAAGATCTCGGCAATAGGTCGGCGAGCCCACTTGATCGCAAACAGCAAAAACCTTAGGGTTTTGCGCTCCCAAACGAAGCATGGTGCGGACAAAATTCTTTCCGTGAACACCAAATACCCAAGAAATACGAACGATAAAATACTTATCCAAAAGCTCTCTAACAGCGCATTCGCCTTCGTACTTGGTCTTTCCGTATACGCTCAGCGGCCCTACGGTATCTGTGACCGAAAAGGGAGTTTCTCCAGTACCGTCAAAAACGTAGTCTGTGCTGATATACAGCATTTTTATATTCTTTTTTTTGCAAGCTTGTGCGAGATTCTTTGTTCCGATAAAGTTTACCGCGCGGCAGATATCCGGTTCTTGCTCCGCTTTATCCGTTGCGGTATAAGCAGCGCAATGAATTACCGCTTCGGGAAGTGTTAAGTCAAAGAATTTATCCACTGCCTCGGAAACGGTGATATCCATCTCGGCAATATCAGCTTCGATCACCTCGTGTCCGCGACCGATCAGCTCTTGTGTCAGATCTTGTCCAAGCTGACCGCGCGCTCCGGTAACCATGATCCTCATTTATCGTTTCCTCCCAAGCGTCCGCCGCTTTCGTATAGACGCTTGTAATCCTCTTGATAATCTCCGCTTAAGATATTTTCCCACCATTCACGGTTGTTCAAATACCAATCAACAGTCTTTTGGATTCCGTCCTCAAAGCAAGTTGCGGGCAACCAGCCAAGCTCATTGTGTATTTTAGTCGGGTCGATAGCATAACGACGGTCGTGTCCCGGACGGTCGGTAACAAAGGTTATCAGATCCTCCGACTTTCCAAGCGCCTTCAATACTTTCTTTACTACCTCAAGGTTGGTTCTTTCGTTGTGACCGCCTACGTTATATACTTCGCCGATACGTCCTTTTCTCAGTACCAGATCGATAGCGGAGCAGTGATCCTCAACGTATAGCCAATCACGTACATTTTCGCCTGTTCCATAAACAGGTAAGGGCTGATCTGCTAAAGCGCGGGTTATCATCAAAGGAATCAGCTTTTCGGGGAAATGGAAAGGACCGTAGTTGTTAGAGCAACGAGTGATAGTTACGGGAAGTCCAAAGGTTCTGGCATATGCAAGTACCAACAGATCTGCCGATGCCTTAGAGGCACTGTATGGGCTGGATGTATGGATAGGTGTTTCCTCTGTGAAGAAAAGATCGGGACGATCTAATGGAAGGTCTCCATACACCTCGTCGGTTGAAACCTGATGATAGCGTGCCACACCGTACTGACGGCATGCGTCCATCAAAACTTGAGTTCCAAGTATATTGCTTCTTAGGAAGATCTCGGGATTTTCAAGGCTTCTGTCTACGTGACTTTCTGCGGCAAAATTGACTACGGCGTCAAATTTTTCTTCTTCAAACAATGCGTATACGAAGGGGCGATCTGCAATATCTCCCTTTACAAAACGAAACATAGGATCATCAAGAAGGGGCTTTAAGGTTGACAAATTTCCCGCATATGTCAGCGCATCCAAGCAAACGATCCTATCCTCAGGATGAGTTTTTCTTTCATAGTAAATAAAATTGCTTCCGATAAATCCGGCACCGCCGGTAACAAGAATGTTCATAACGTTTCCCCTTTACGAAATTAATAGTGGTATTGATCGTTGGCAACGTTTCTCAAATGTGTGCCGTAGGATGACTTTCCGTAAAGCTCCGCGGAATAAAGCAGTTCTTCACGAGTGATCCATTTGTTTTTGTATGCAATTTCTTCGGGAGCTGAAATCTCAATACCTTGTCTCATTTGGATCATACGTACGAAATTGCTGGAATCCCAAAGACTTTCTACCGTTCCGGTATCCATCCAAGCAAAGCCTCTTCCCATCAGCTTAACGTCAAGAAGGCCGTCGTTCAAATACATTTGATTAAGGGTTGTGATCTCAAGCTCTCCGCGAGCAGAGGGCTTTACCTGCTTTGCATACTTTACAACGTCCTTGTTGTAGAAATAGAGTCCCGTTACACAGTAATTAGACTTGGGGTGTTTAGGCTTTTCTTCCAAGGATATCGCCTTTCCGTTTTTATCAAATTCAACTATACCAAAGCGTTCGGGATCATTAACATGGTAACCAAAAATCGTAGCGCGACCGTTTTCTGCGTTTACAACTGCCTCACGGAGCAGACGGCTAAATCCGTTTCCGTAGAAGATATTGTCTCCTAAAACCATAGCGCAAGGCTCATCGGCGATAAATTCCTCGCCTAAGAGAAATGCCTGAGCCAATCCGTCAGGGGAAGGCTGCTCAACGTATGAGAGCTTTACTCCAAAGGAAGATCCGTCGCCCAGCAGACGCTGAAAGTTAGGAAGATCTGTGGGAGTTGAGATCAATAAAATATCTCTGATTCCCGCCAACATCAAAGTGGAAAGCGGATAGTAGATCATAGGTTTATCGTAAATAGGCAAGAGCTGTTTAGACGTTACTAACGTCAATGGAGATAGGCGCGTTCCTGCGCCGCCTGCGAGAATAATTCCTTTCATTTGATACTCTCCTCTCAATAATTAAGACTGACTTACTTGAATTTTATTTCGTTCTTTTCTTTGTTGTAAGATCTTTTTCAGAGCGATTCCTCGGTCTATCAGAAGAACTACAATCAAGACAATTACACATAAGCTTTCGGTCAATACACTAACGGTGACCGGATATGGCGGAGTGTTATATCCAAATATGCAGATCGGCAGCGGTGCAAGGCAGAGAGCTAACAAAACTGCATAAACATAATGCAACGGAGATTTTTGATTTTCAAAATCGGTCTCATTTAAAAATGCCACCGTTGGTATCAAGAAAAAGATCATAACGTATGCATAGCTAACATTCGGTAGACCAACTAAAACTATCGTTATTAAACAAAGCTTTTTCCATATTGGACCCGGTACGAGAGTAGCAAGCAGAGCAAGCACTCCAAGCACTACTGAGATTACGTTGAAGAGGGGACGATAGATCCCACCCATACCAAAGCACGATGCAAAGAAATCAGCCGTGTTAGCAAAATTGACCTTGTAACCAAAGCCTTCTGCAACAACTTTGCTGCTCATACAAGCGAAAGCTTTCAAAATTTCCATGATATTCACTCCGCCAAAGAAGAAGGCGGGCAGAATAAATGCCGCAATTCCATACAAGACGCAGCGAATAGCTTCTTTCCAACGCTTTTGTACGACCAGAAGTATGCCGAACAAGGCGGGATATCCCTTCAAACCAAACGCAAGCGCCAAGAAAATCAAGGCAAATTCTCTCTTTATTCGCGAGTCGGAGTCTATCCAAAGAAGGAAGATCAAGGTAAAGAGAAGAGCAAGGATAATTATATTTACTCTATCCAATTGAAAAAGCATAGGATAAGAGAAGATTGAAGCCCAAACGAACACTTGCTTCTTTTTAGCGCTTCCTTTACAAATCGCTACGAGTACAAACGCAATTATCAGTGTAACTACCAAAATATAAAATGCGGTCATATAAAGAGTAAACTGATGTGATCTTGCGTCTCGAGAGTTTTGCAAGACGATGCTTTCGGGAATCAAGCAATATAATCCGTAGTAGAATAGCATTGCCAAGGGCGGATAAAACGCCTTTGCGTCCGAATACAGATCGTGAGGGGAAACATGCTGATAACCAACGATAGGATTGATAAAATCCATAAACGTATCTTGACGATCAAAAAACAAAAGGTCTCCCCAAATTTCTCCTTTTGTAAATACTGTCATCAAGAAGGTCATAGCTTCGGTAAATAACAATATCAATAACAGGAGTCGGCCGGGTGTTAATTTTTTACAGAATTGATTTATTCGATTTAATAAAACACGCATTACCTACCTCCTTTATTAGTGATCTCCGTAGATATTCATAACTATATTGGCGTCTTCGACTTTGTCGCCGCGATATATGAGTTGGCTATCGGAATAATCCTTATTAAATACGTTATAGTATTTATGAGTTGGCATTGGCTGTTCACCAATGACTACGCCTATCGAATCCGAGGCGTAGGTTGAAATGCGAATAGTGTATATGGAATCACTGTTAAATGGAATCTTCTCACTGAAGTTGAATTTTGTCATACCGTTATTTGCGATCTCATCGCTATACGCAACATCCATAGCAAGTAACTCGCCGTTATCATCCAGCAAGCTAAGCATAACAAAAGCGTATTCGGGAATAGTTTGCTCTAAATAACGAGTATGAATGGAAACAGAATGAATTTCCTTGCCTTCCAACGAGAAATACTGACAAATATCCATCTCGTCCTCAGTAAGTTCAATACAGTCTTCGTGCTCTTCGTCTGAGAAGTTTGCCCACAAATACGTGTCGCTTGACATAAAGGCGGGAAGGCAGATGAATGCCGGGATCAAGAAGGAGATAACTCCGCACAAAAATCTTGTAGTAAGCCAGCGCGTTGCATAAGGCATGGGCTCGTCAGGCTTTTCCATATTAAATCTCGGGTGTTTAAATATAAACGAAACCAAGAAAATAGCTACAAGAAGCGTGTAGATCAAATCTATGCCGAGAAATCCGAAAACGTTGGATACAGAGAAAGAGCTCGGTTCGTTGAACTGCAATTTATCCGAAAGGATACCATACCTGAAAAGAGTTTCGTCTGCTTGATGGTAAAAAGCCTTGGATACGAAAATGTTGAATATCACCGCAGCAGCACAGTCTAACAAAAGGAAGATATCCCATTTGCGATTGATCATAGTGCTCAAAGTCCAAAACGGAACGGCAAAAAGCAACCATTGAGGATGCCATGACATAAGACCAAACAACACGAAGGATGCGCCGCACGCATAGAAGCAGGACCAACCGAGCAAGGAATAGTGATCTGAGGGATTTGTAAAATAAGCAAATGCGATAATGGCGATCAAGAACAGATAGACCAGATTGATCATTCCCAACAAGGTGCGAATACCGAAGACAGAGACGTAATCGATCACACCGAACTTCAAGACGCTTTGAATGAAGGCGCTGCGGTCAAACAGGAAATAAAATCCAAACTGCACTGCAAGGGGGAGAATAAATACGATCGCATTGGTAAGGATCTTTAATATGTTTTTTTGCTTCAAAACAAGGAAGATCACATAAACGACCGCGGCAAAATATTTAAATGCCGTAGCAACACCAAAGAAGATCGAAAACAAAATCCAATCCTTTTTTCTCATATCTTCATTGAAGAAATAATACATTCCAAGAAGCATAAAGAAAATTACGAAGGAATCGTATTGTGCAAACAAGAATTGGCTAAAGAATGCGTATGGGGACATCAGTAGCATCGTTGCCGCAATGATCGCCTTGCCTCTTCCAAAATGCAAACGGTCAAATGCCAAGCGATACATAACGCATGCCGAAGCAAACAAAAACAGAACGGGCAAAAGCTTATTCCAAAGCGCAAATACAACGCCCCAATCGCCAAAGAAGCTTGGAGCAAAGCCAAACAGCTTCAAGGGCAAATTCCAAATAGCAAAGAATATAAATGTAAGAGGGAAGTAATTAGAACCGTAAGTGCCGTCCATTTCATGGGAGGCTGTGTAGTAATCCAAAAAACGACCGTCTAAATATCCATAAGAGTGGTGTGCGGTTATAAGAATGTCGTGGTAGCAAAAAAATACGTAGCAGATCAAAGCGAACACGGCAAAGATAAGATACGGAACGATCAATGAACGGTTTTCTGTATCATTCAACCATCCTCTGAGACGGGTTCGCAAATTCTTTTTTGATGATGTTGTTTCGTTTTTTACGCTCATTGTGGTTTCTCCCAAGTTTTAGTTTCGAAATTCCAACGTTTAATAACCTTAGCAGGAACGCCTCCTGCAATTGAATACGGGGGAATTGATTTTGTTACGACAGCCCCCGCTGCTATAATACAATGTTCGCCTATCTCAACGCCTCCCAATATCGAAGCTCGCTCGCCTATCCAACAGCCGTCTCCTATCTTTACCTTCTTGGTAATTAACGGCTGATTGCGAAAATTGGGAAGAGTGGGATCTATTCCGTGGTCGTTATCTGTTATCAATATACCGCTTCCCATCATAACGCCGTCCCCGATCGTAACCGAATCAGCGCAGTATATCGTAAGATTGCGATTGGCGGAAACGTCATTTCCTATTACGATACCCTCACCCTCGCCTGTTTTTACAGGGTTATCTATGCCCTCATACGTCGGATATACAGCAAACACCGCTCCGGGACCAAGTACGAAGCGATCGCCAAAGGACATAAATTTTCCGCCCATAAATCGAGAGCCAAAACGGAGCTGACAGCCCTTTCCCATTTTTCGGAGAGAGGGACGGTAGCGCAAAGCAGCAAGATTGTAATAAATGGTATGAAGCATAAAAAAACCTCCTTAATCTAAGCAAACGAGGCGCAGAACTGTGTTCTCGCCCCGTTCATTGTTGGTTGAAGGGGTCATACCCTAATGTTTTTGATATCACCCTTCAGAAGACCGTCTGCGGTCTTCTTGAAATAACGTCGATAAAATTTAGCGAAAATCGGCACAAAAAGCTTCTTGGGAAGTACGCGGTACAAAAGGCGTTCTATTCTGAAGGTTAAGGTGTTGACCGATTTTTTCTTTTCATAATCCTTCCAAGGAGAGATAGACATATAATAGTCGAAGTCCTTAGTAAAGGGATGGAGATTGTTCAGATGCCATGGAGACTGCCCTAAAAAACGTTCAAAATGTCTGATGATAGGGGCGCTCTGAGCCTCTTTTATTTCCTCTTCACTATAAAAATCTGCCCAAGGGAATGCCTTCATAACAGTTTTGTGATCATATACATAGTGATGAGGAGTCGTGTTGTAGCAGGGGGGAAGAGTAGTTATCTTACCATGCAACGTTGTGTTCAAGAGATCTTGATCCACAGCTACGTATGCACATCTTTTTTTCATACTTTCGATGATCTTTTCTTCGCAGTTATCTCTGCGCCAAGCATCTACGTCAACAAGCATAACGCCCATATTATACCAGTTATCCTCAGACGGAAATCCAAGAGAAACCATATAGTCGCGGCAAAGCACGTCTTTGACTGCTGCGACCGCATTTCCTTGCATATCAAAATCCAATACTCCGTCAAGTTTTCCTGTGACGACAGAATCACTGTCGATAAAGAATATACGGTGGACATCCTCGGGAAGCAATCCAAATGCAAAAAGCTTCAAATAGGTCGTGTAGGAATTTCTGTATTTCGGAGCGCCGATATCCTGCAATTTTCTGATGCCCTCGGACATATCCAAAAAACGAACTTCGCGACCGTACTGTTCTGCGGCCTCCCTGAATTTTATACGATTATCTTCACCAAGATCATCGTCGATCAACCAAACGACGATCTCATCTAAATGCTTATTATTTTCAAAAAGCGAAACCACCGAGGTTCCGGCAAATGCGGCATAATTCACATCGGAAAGATATAAGATATTGATTTTTTTTGACATTGTAATCCTCCGTCATTTTTGCACCAAGGCAAAACATCTCATAATACTTTTATAGATTATATCATAATATGTCTAAAAAGTCAATGTGTTTTTAAATATTTTGTTAATTTGAGAGCCTTTGCTTTGCAATTCCAAAAGAATCGCATAAAAGTTTTCAACCTATTTTTCGGTATATGATACTGACTTCGTTCCTTTGTTGTGATACAATAAAGCATCATTAAAAGAAAGAGAGTTACTGCACAACAAAATTAAAAAATCATTAAAGTCACTCTTTCGTTCGAAAAAAAGTATACCTTCACAATAAATTATTTGCATTCGAAAACTGAGACTCAAGGGAGAGGTTTGTGAATGCAACAGAGAAAAGGGCGAAGAAAAATCGGACACGTAACAGGTTATATCCCTATGACGTGTCCGATTTTTATTTTTAAATTAAATTATCCTTTTTCAATGAAATCAGGGGAGAAGCCAAACGGTTACCGTATATCCGGGAGAAATATCGTAGCTTGCTCGTTCGATATATCCTTCTTCCACGTAAAATTTGTTGAGGAATTCCTGCATTTCATTAAGACCGCTCTTTTCGCCTTGACGGAAGGAGGCTTCGTGAGGCCCGATAACTCCGTCACTTATTGAAGATGCGATGATGACCTTGGGCTTCTTCTGACGAATTACCTCGATATCGTCCAATACCGCCTTATCGGTTGAGATATCAAACCATTGAAGAGCCGTATTGGTCGCTTTCGGACGGTCGCACATCAGATAGAGGATAGGCATGTGAGGGAATACGAAGATCTCTTCGCCTTCCTCTGTATGCATTTGTACCTCTTTTACCACGCCCGTATACATCTCGGCATAAGTTTTATTCATTCGTATTCCGCGAAGCAGAGGAATATCAACAGTTTCGGTCTGTTCTGCGACAGAACCTACCTGCAAGCCCCACCAGCTATATATCACACGCGTTTTTCTTTCAAAGCCAAGGAAAGAATGAAGGAGCATCAAGGCGGCTAAGATAAGGGCAACAAACTCTTTTTTGCGGAATTGCAACACGGGGAGGAATAGCATTACTACAAGAGGATATCCCAAAGCGATCTGACTTTCGGTCAATCCGCCCGAGGTACATACTGAATATGCTAAGATAAAGACCGCTCCGGTAAAGAAGCACATTACCGCAGCATCCTTGCTCGGCGCTTTCTTTTTGACTCTTGCAACTATCATACTAATGGAAATGATGGCAAACATAGACATGGCAACGATAAACGCCGTAAACGGTTTTTGAGGGCCGAAAATATGCAGTTTGTTGTAACCGAGCATTGCTAAAACTATCATTACCACAACAATGAGTGCAAGCAAGGAGATCCAAACAGGCAGATTGATGTCCTTTTCGTCCTCACCGCGAGGGAATCGGCGTGAAAGGTATCGGCATAGCCACCAAAGTCCGCCCATTACGGCCATAATGACGAGGGCGTATACTATCAACATCGGTCCTCCGCGGAACAAGAAACCGAAAAGAACCATTATAAGACTTCCGCCCTTGGCAGCCGTGGCAGCCTTGAAGTTATAGTAGAGATAATTGGAAAATGCGCCATTCTTCAAGAGAAGAAGGAACATTATACCGTACATTACGACGATCACCGCCGCCGAAGCAGCAAGTGCTTTTGCATAACTCTTGCGTTTGGGAAGTACGATAATAGCGAAGATGAGAAAGATCAAACAGAAGAGAAGATAGATAAGACCCGAGCTTTGCTTAAACATACTTGCAAATACGGCAAACATAATGCCGAGCAGAAGCATAGGATCGAGGAAGGAAAAGCGTTCGCTTTTTTCAATACGCTCCACCGCGCAAATCAAGAAATAGATCGACGCATAAACCGAAAGATCCATCAGTCGAATATAGTCGTAAAAGACTTGCACTATCTCGCTTTGCAGGATAGATACCGCAAGAATACCGGCAAAGACCGAAAATATGGGCTTGCGCGTAAGTTTGTCAAAAATCAGAAAAGCAAAGAGTCCGGTCAAAGCGTATATCACAACGCCAAAGATTCGCAGAGCAATGATCGAATATCCAAAGATTGCGGTAAAGCCTGCAATCAAGTAGGTATACAGAGGGGGGAACAAGAGCTCAAAATCTACGTAAGGGATCGCGCCTTGCTCATTGATCAAGTACGCATAATAGGAGTACCAACCCTCTGCGGGAGGCATTCCTTTAGTCGATAAAAAGCCTGCGTATACAGTGCAGCAGAGCACTACGACGAGCGCGCCGATCCACTTGTTCTTACGCTGCAAAAAAGAGAGCTCACCCCATTCTTTAGTTATCATACAGTTCTCCTTTATTAAAGATATTTTTCATCGTCCTTTTAAATGGCGAAAAACATCGGATTTTCTAATCAAGTATAGCATATATTTGCGATTTTGTCAACACTTCTATATTTCTTACTTTGCAAATGTAAAAAAGCAATTCCTGAAAATCCCAAAAATCGTAAATCTTGTGAAGTGACATCTTAAAAATATATTTTATTAAAAAGCTATTGCAATAGAGTGGATAGTTGTGATATAATATTCTGTATAAAAAGTCTGTATGACAAAAATGGAGGTTTTTATGTCAAACTATAAAATAGAAACAAAATGTATTCAGTCGGGATATACTCCCGCTAACGGAGAGCCCCGAGTTCTTCCAATATGCCAGAGTACCACATACAAGTACGACAGCGCAGACCATCTTGGCGACCTTTTTGACCTTAAAGCGCCGGGGCATATGTATTCCCGTATCTCCAATCCTACAGTTGACTCCGTTGAGAAAAAGATAGCAGATCTTGAGGGCGGAACGGGTGCGGTGCTTTGCTCGTCGGGTCAGGCTGCAAACACACTCGCAATACTTAATATCACATCTGCGGGACAGAACATAGTAAGTATGTCCTCGATATACGGCGGCACAGTTAACCTTTTTGCAGTTACGCTCAAGCGTCTTGGCATCGAGGTCAGATTTGCTACGCCCGAAATGAGTGACGAGGAAGTTTCGGCTCTTTTCGACGAAAACACAAGACTTTTCTTTGGAGAGACGATAGCAAATCCCGCACTTGTCGTATTTGATTTTGAAAGATACGCAAAGATAGCTCACGACCACGGCGTTCCGCTTTTTATTGACAACACCTTTGCAACTCCTTTCCTTTGCCGTCCCTTTGAGCACGGCGCGGATGTAGTTATACATTCCACTACCAAATATATGGACGGTCACGCGCAGGTCGTTGGCGGAGTTATAGTTGACGGCGGAAAATTCGACTGGAGAGCAGGCAACAAATATCCCGAGCTTACCACTCCCGACGCTTCTTATCACGGTGTTATATACACCGAGGCATTCGGTATTGAGAACGCATTCTATACAAAGGCAAGAGTTCAGCTTGTCCGTGACTTCGGCGTAGCTCTCACACCTATGTCGGCATACCTTCTCAATATAGGTCTCGAAACTCTTACGCTTCGTATGGAGAGACACTGCTATAACGCTCAGAAGGTTGCAGAGTTTCTTGCAGAGCACGATATGGTAAGCTGGGTAAGCTATCCCAAGCTTAAGGGAGACAAGCAGTATGCTCTTGCCGAGAAGTATCTTCCCGACGGAGCTTGCGGCGTCGTTTCTTTCGGTGTCAAGGGCGGACGTGAGGCAGCAGTTAAGTTTATGGACAGTCTCAAGCTTGCCGCTATCGTAGTTCACGTAGCCGACGCAAGAACATCTGTTCTTCACCCCGCAAGCACGACACACCGTCAGCTTACCGACGAGCAGCTTATAGACGCAGGCATTTCGGCAGACCTCGTCAGACTTTCTGTTGGAATTGAAAATGTTGACGATATAATAGCAGACCTTTCACAAGCGCTTGAGGCAGCAAAGGGCTGAGAATAAATTTTGTTTTAAGAGGTGAACTATGCCTATAAAGATACCGAATCTTCTTCCCGCCACAAACGTTTTGCTTAATGAAAATATATTCGTTATTTCAGAGACGAGAGCGATAACTCAGGATATACGTCCGCTTAAGATACTTATGCTCAATCTTATGCCGAAGAAGATAGAGACCGAAACACAGATAGCAAGACTTATCGGAAACACGCCGCTTCAGGTCGAGCTTGAGCTTTTGCAAACGGCGACCCATAAATCAAAGCACACATCCGCAGAGCATATGCTCGCGTTTTATAAGACCTTTGACGAGGTCCGCGCAAACAAATACGACGGACTTATCATAACGGGCGCGCCTGTTGAACAGATCGAATTTGAAGAGGTCGAGTATTGGCAGGAGCTTTGCGAGATAATGGAGTGGAGCAAAACTCACGTCACAAGCACATTCCACATCTGTTGGGGCGCGCAGGCAGGTCTTTTCTATCATTACGGAATAAAAAAATATCCGCTTGAAAAGAAGCTTTTCGGAGTTTTCGAGCATCACCTCGACCACAAGCACTCAATACTTTTCAGAGGCTTTGACGATAGCTTTGTAGTACCTCATTCACGGCACACTACCTGTCGCAGAGAGGATATTGAGTCTGTGCCCGAGCTTAAGATACTTTCGAGCTCGGAGGAAGCGGGGATATTCGTTGTGTCTACCGATAAGGGCAGACAGATATTTGTTACGGGACATTCGGAGTACGACGCAAACACCCTTAAGAACGAGTATCTGCGAGACAAGAACGCAGGGCTTCCGATAGATGTGCCGAAAAATTATTTTCCCGATGACGATGACACAAAAGAACCCATAGTGCGCTGGAGAAGCTGTGCAAACCTGCTTTACTCCAACTGGCTCAACTATTTCGTATATCAGACAACGCCTTATAACATAGACGAGATAGAATAAAGGCGATATTTAACTCGAGGGGGGCAGTCTTAAATGTAAATTTGAGACTGCCCCGTTTTAGTGGATAGTCAGATTTAGGCGAGAAGCGCTGTTTCTGGGAACGATAGGCGTACGAGTGTACGTCGAGTTCCCAGAACGGCGGTAGAAAAAGTCGATAAAATGAAGAATTTCGCAGAAATTCAACATATTAGTGTCTCATTTTCATTTTTTGCTTGATAATGAGCTCTTTTTT
>JAZSBF010000018.1:0-3803 GCA_045602205.1 Eubacteriales bacterium | reverse complement strand
AGAATTTCCGGCACTTGCACAAAGCATCAGCGTGAGCTTAACACTGCTATCAAGCGTGCAAGACAGGTTGCTTTGCTTCCTTACGTTGCAAACTAATCATTATAAAAAATTCAGCGTTGTGTCCGCAAGGATACAACGCTGTTTTTTAGTTAGTTTGTGTTGAAAGAGGAATACGAGAACCTTTTGAGGAAAGGTTCTCGTGCTCTCCAAACCTTTTTAAGAAAAGGTTTTTGGCATCCTAAATATTGCTTTGCTTAATTTAATTTCTTTTTAAAGATTTTAAGGGGAACCCTTTCTAAAAGGTTCCCCTTAAAATCTACTATATTTTCTTTACGAAAATTACTTGTTAGCTGCCTCAAGTCTCTTCTTGAACTTGTCAACACGTCCGCCTGCGTCAACGAACTTCTGCTTTCCTGTAAAGAAGGGATGGCACTTAGAGCAAATTTCAACTCTGAGCTCGCCGCCCTTTGTGGACTTGGTTACGACAGTCTCGCCGCATGCGCACTTGATCACGCACTCTTCGTAATTAGGATGGATTCCCTGTTTCATTTTCATTTCTCCTCGCTTCTATTATTCCGATGTTCTTTGACATCGGTTCACGAACGGAGAATATTATACCACATATTATTTCAAATTGCAATAGCTTTTTGAAAAATAATTAAAAAATCTTTTTTATTTTTCTAACCGTTCTCTTTGCGCTTGAGCCAATTATAATATTTAAAATCTGCGCGGCAGTATCGGTTGAATTGCGTATCGTCGCGGCTTATTCCCGAATATTCGCCCTCTGCGAGAATATTGGCAAAAAAAGGCAGTCCCTCTACGGTACTCGGCGGAATATTCCGTCCGATATCACGCCAAACGTATTGCGCGTCGGTAACGTATATCTGTATAGGAAAGCTGCGGCTGACATTTATAAGTCCAACGTACTCTATATTCTCGCTAGCGCAATCCTCACACGCTACCCCACCGAAACGCGTATCGTAGGCGACAGAAACGTGAGTCGTACACAAATATTTAGGCTCTGTTCCCTTTAAAAAATATCCCTTCTCCGCCCTGCTTCCGCGTGGGTCGTGTTTACATGCCTCGCTCATAAGCATTCCCGAATCAGCGCAGAACTCCGCCTCTACTATATCCCCTTGCATCTCAAAGTGCTTAAGCGCCTCTCCGCCCGACTTTGCCTCGGATATGATTTCCTTGTGCAGTTCAGTCATTACGTCGTCCCATATTTCAACACAACTGTTAGACGCGCCGACTATCGTCTTTGGATATTCATATCCGTACCACACTCCGCAGATATAGTACGGGGTGTAGCCGACGAACCACTTATCATAATTATTTTGCGTTGTTCCCGTCTTTCCTGCAACGTCTATCGTCTCATCAAGCGTAACGGCGCTCGCTGTGCCATCTGAAACAACGTTTTCAAGCATCTTCGTCATAATGCTCGCCGTCTCCTGACTCAGCACTATCTTTCCCTTATAGTCATTATTCAACATCTCGTCGCCGCGCGAGTCGGTTACCGATAGATAAGAGCGCGTTTCGTTGTAAACGCCGTTATTAGCAAGTGCCGAATAGGCGGCGCTCACCTCTCTGAGCGTTACTCCGTAATTGAACTGACCGAGGGCGAGAGCCGCATAATCCTTGTCGGTTATCACGCTTCCGTCAGGGAGCTCCTTTGCTTCTATGATGCTTTTTATCCCTAAGTCGTTATAGAGAAATTTGAAGGAATTATCAAGCCCAAGATCTGCAAGCGCCCTCACCACCACTGTATTTATCGATTCCTTGACTGCGTAATTTACGTTGGTCAGCCCCCTATACTCTCCGTTTGAATTCTTTGGCCAAGCCTTTGGCTCAACTATTGCTCCAAGAGTTGGATCGGTATTGTATTTTCCAAAATTTACGGGAACGTCGTCGTATACGCTCGACCAAGTTATTACCCCCTTATCAAGCGCGGGCGAGTAGACCGAGAGCGGTTTTATTACAGAGCCTGCGGGACGAAGCGTCTGCGTGGCAAAGTTTTGCAGTCTGTTGCCGCTCTTCTCTCCCACAGCGCCCGCGACGGCAAGTATATCCCCTGTTTTCGGGTCTATGAGTATCATTGACGACTGCGGATCTTCCTCCTTTGAGGCAGTGTAAAAATTCGAGGTATCGGCATAGTATTCCTCAAGTGTTTTCTGCGCTTCAAGGTCTATTGCCGTGTATATTTTTAGTCCGCCCGTATATAGCGTCAGATTTGCCATCTGTCTCGAAAAGCCTTTTTTTGTGCAAAGGTCGCTTATAACGTCCTCTATAACCATATCGACGTACCACGAGTTGACCTTTTTACTTGAGCTGTCGTTGACGTTTAAGACTATTGGCGTGTCATAAGCTTCTAAATATTCCTCCTCGGATATGAGCTTCTGCTCGTACATAGCCTTGATTATAAGATTTCGACGGTAGGTATTATTTTCGGGATTTTTTATCGGGTTATAATAATAGGGGCTATTGGTGATAGCAGCGATACAGGCACACTCATTCAGCGTCAGCTCGCTTACATCCTTTGAAAAATAATACTCTGCCGCCGCCCCCACGCCGTAGCATCTGTCCGAAAGATTTATGATATTCAGATACAGCTCAAGTATCTCGTCCTTGCTCATCTTTTTCTCAAGGTCAAGCGCCCAGAATATTTCCTGAATCTTTCGCTGAAAGGAATATTCGTCTTTCTCAGTAACGTTTTTTATGAGCTGTTGGGTTATGGTAGATCCGCCGTAGCTCTTGCTGAATTTGAGAAAATAATTTAGTGCTGCAGAGGCGCTTCTTTTCCAATCCACTCCCGAATGGCGGTAAAACCGCTTGTCCTCTATGCTTACAAAGGCGTCTTTCATGTATTTTGGTATATCATCAAGTTTCTCATATTTAACACGGTATCCGCCGTACAGCTCGTCCTCGGTAAGCTCATAAGCCTCTCCCACGCGGTTTTCCCTGTCGCTGAATTCGTAGTAATAGAGCTTTGTGGCTGACTCCGCACCCACACTGGTGAACAGAGTTTCGTCAATCTCCTTCTCTATATTTCTGTCTATATATATAGCAAAAACAAGTCCTGTGACAGATGCCGCCACAGTAGCTACCAAAGCAATTATTGTAAGTATCTTTATGAGTGCAAAAAACAATCTTTTCACCTGTATCCCCTCCGTTTATCTGCTTTATTACTATATTATTACACTCAAACGGAATATCTAAACAAATATAGGTCAATAATATTTTCAGTTGAATTTTTGGAGGTTTTTATGACTGAAAATCGAAAATTTTTGGCGGTATTGTCGGTATATGTCCTGCTTCTTATATGTATAGTAGCCATAGGCTCTTTTGTAATAGTCAAAAGAGGCTCTGAACCAATATATACTACCGTCACAGAGACGGTGATAGCCACCGAAAAAATATTCGTATGGGCATCTCCGCCCGAAACTGATCACGAATGCGACACCGAGAAAGATCCGACCGAGGAGAGAGTATGGATAATTCGTGAATACGAGGGGCGGATAGGAGTTTTTTCCGAGGACGGTGCGCTTCTTGACGTTATTGATATATACACAAAAACCCTCCCCGAAACAGATAAAAATTTGCTCAGAGAGGGTATCCGTATTACCTCCGAGCAAGCGCTCAGAGCCATTATTGAGGATTATTCGGATTAGAAAAGATGCGAGAAAGTATGTGAGAACCTTTTAAGGAAAGCTACAAAGCCTATGGCTTTGCGCCAAGTTTGATTTGGCGGCTAAACACCGCCATTTCACTTTACAGCTAAAAACATCAAACATTGGGTTCTCACT
>JAZSBF010000017.1:0-22527 GCA_045602205.1 Eubacteriales bacterium | reverse complement strand
CCTTAGAGAAAAATATCCTATTTAGCAATACAAACATAGAACAATCCAATGTTTGATGTTTTTTGCCATATAGCAAAAATGGCGGTGTTTAGCCGCCAAATCAAACTTGGCGCAAAGCCATAGGCTTTGCAGAATATTTAGTGAGCCAATAACCTTTTTCAAAAAGGTTTGGAAGGGATTTTAAGGGAAACCTTTCCTTAAAAGGTTTCCCTTAATTAATCCTACAAAAACTATCTATTACTTAAGCTCGATAGCGGCTTTAGCCTTAGCGACGATATTAGCGACGGTAAGACCGTAGAGCTCGAGGAGCGGCTGAACCTTTCCGGAGCGGCCGAACCTATCCTCTACGCCGACTTTGAGAACAGGAACGGGACAAGCCTCGCAAACTGCCTCAGAAACAGCAGAGCCGAGACCGCCGATGATGTTGTGTTCCTCTGCGGTAACGATAGCGCCGGTAGCCTTTGCGGCGTCGATGATAATATCCTTATCAAGAGGCTTGATGGTGTGGATATTGATAACTCTTGCCGAGATACCCTCAGCCGCGAGGACCTTGGAAGCCTCAACAGCCATATCTACCATAATACCGGTAGCGATGATAGTAACGTCCTTACCGTCAACGAGGTTGATACCCTTACCGACTTCAAACTTGTAATCGGGCTTGTCGTTTATTACCGGAACAGCCATACGGCCGAAGCGGAGGTAAACGGGACCGTCTATGTTAAGAGCCGCCTCAACAGCTGCCTTAGCCTCAACGGCATCGGAAGGACTAAGGATAGTCATACCGGGGATAGTGCGCATAAGGCCGATGTCCTCAAGACACTGGTGGGTAGAGCCGTCCTCGCCGACAGTGATACCTGCGTGAGTAGCGCCTATCTTAACGTTGAGGTGGGGGTAAGCAACAGAGTTACGGATCTGCTCGAAAGCTCTTCCTGCCGCGAACATAGCGAAGGAGGAAGCGAAAACGGGCTTACCTGTTGTTGCGATACCTGCCGCAACGCTTACCATATTACCCTCGGCGATTCCGCAATCGAAGAATCTTTCGGGGAACTTTTTCTTAAAAACGCCTGTTTTTGTTGCGCCTGCAAGGTCAGCATCAAGAACGACGAAATCATACTTATCGCCAAGCTCAGCAAGGGCTGCGCCATAGGCTTCTCTTGTAGCTATTTTATCTGCCATTGTTGTAATCCTCCTTAAAGCGATGCTTTGATATCGGCAACAGCGATATCATACTGCTCTGCGTTGGGAGCAGCACCGTGCCAGCTTGCCTGATTTTCCATAAAGGATACGCCCTTACCCTTAACAGTCTTTGCGATGATAGCGGTGGGCTTGCCCTTAACTGTGCGAGCCTCGGCATAAGCCTTTTCTATCTGCTCGAAGTCGTGGCCGTCGATAACGATAACGTGCCAACCGAACGCCAAGAACTTTTCGTCGTGAGGAGTGGGGTTCATAACCTCGGTGATAGGACCGTCGATCTGCAGACCGTTGAGGTCAACGACGACGCAAAGGTTGTCGAGCTTGTAGTGAGCCGCAAACATAGCAGCCTCCCAAACCTGACCCTCCTGAGTCTCACCGTCGCCAAGGAGAGAATAAACTCTGTAATCCTTGCCGTCGATCTTTCCCGCGAGAGCCATTCCGCAAGCGGCGGAGATACCAAGTCCAAGAGAACCTGTTGTCATATCAACACCGGGAGTGCCCTTCATATCGGGGTGACCCTGAAGGAAGGAGTCTACCTGACGAAGCTTTGCAAGCTCTGCCTTGTCGAAGTATCCCTTTTCAGCGAGAGCTGCGTAGAGCGCGGGAGCTGTGTGACCCTTGGAGAGAACGAGTCTGTCTCTGTCCGGAGCCTTGGGGTTTTTGGGATCAACATTCATCTCCTCAAAGTAGAGGTATGTAATGATGTCCGTGATAGAGAGTGATCCGCCCGGATGGCCGGAGTTTGCGCTGTGAACTTCCTTGAGAATGTCAAGGCGAATTTCAGCGGCTGTTTTTTTCAAACGGTCGAGTTTTGCCTGTTCCATTTTTTGTCACCTTTCATAATTCATAGATTTTCATACTAATTATATTACATTTTGTCTGTAAAGTCAATAGATAGAAGAAATTCCTCTTAATTTATTTTGTATTTTGTTCCTTCGGCGGTGTCAATGAGGGTAACACCCTTTGCGAGAAGCTCGTTACGGATAGCGTCCGCGAGGGCGTAATTTTTAGCCGCCTTTGCGTCCTTGCGCTCCTTGATCTTCGCCTCGATCTCCTTTATGAAGGGATCGTCAGCGGCTGCCGCCTCGGCTTCCTTCTTTGCCTTGAGCTCTGCCTCTGCCGTCTCGATAAGACCGAGCGAGAGGACTGTTTCATATTCCTTTATAAGAGAAAGCTTTGTTGCCGCGTTTGTCTTGGATTTGAGAAGGTCATAGAGAGCGGTGATAGCGAGCGAGGTGTTGAGGTCGTTGTCGAGCGCGTCGGTGAACTTTTTGCGAAGCTCTGATGCGGCTGTCTCGTCAACGGGAGCTGTGTCCCCTTCGGATATGAGAGCGGCTACCTTTGCTATTATCTTATTGTAAGCCGTGACTGTGTTATCGAGGTTTTCATAGGAGAAAACGAGCGACTTGCGGTAGTGAGACTGGAGACAGAACAGGCGGTAAACGAGGGGGTTATATCCCTTTTCTTCAAGCAGGGAGACCGTGAGGAACTCTCCGCTCGATTTGCTCATCTTGCCCGAATTTGTGTTGAGGTGGTGGACGTGAAACCAATAGTTGCACCACTTGTGTCCCACAAACGCCTCACTCTGCGCTATTTCGTTTGTGTGGTGGGGGAACGCGTTGTCGATTCCGCCACAGTGGATATCGAGGTATTCGCCAAGATTTTTCATACTGATGCAGGAGCACTCGATGTGCCAACCGGGGTAACCCACGCCCCAAGGGCTATCCCATTTGAGCTCCTGATCGTCGAACTTTGATTTTGTAAACCAGAGCACGAAATCGGCTTTGTTTTTCTTGTTTGAGTCAGCCTCAACGCCCTCACGAACGCCGACCTCAAGGTCTTCCTCGCGAAAATCGTTGAAAACGTAGTACTGCTCGAGCTTCGAGGTGTCGAAATAGATATTTCCGCCTGCCTCGTAAGCGTATCCCTTCTCGATAAGCGCCGAGATGACCTCGATAAAGCTGTCGATACAGTTCGTTGCGGGAGCGACGACGTCGGGAGTCTTTATGTTGAGCTTAGCGCAGTCGGCAAAGAAAGCGTCGGTGTAGAACTTAGCTATCTCCATTACCGTCTTTTTCTCGCGCTTAGCGCCCTTGAGCATCTTGTCCTCGCCCTCGTCGGCGTCGCTCGTGAGGTGTCCGACGTCGGTGATGTTCATAACACGCTTTACGTCGTAGCCCGAAAAACGAAGATACTTTTCGAGCACGTCCTCCATTATATAGCTTCTGAGGTTTCCGATATGAGCAAAATGATAAACAGTAGGTCCGCAGGTATACATACTTACCTTGCCGGGAACGTTTGGAACGAATTCTTCTCTTTTTCTTGAGAGGGAATTATAAAGTAACATCGATATTCTCCTTATTTCTTAAGTTCTTTTATCTGGTTCTCGAGCGAGGCAAGCTTCTCCTCGAGAGATTTTATCTGTTGAGCGACAGGGTCGGGAATGTGAACGTGGTCAAGCTCATCGACCCTCTGTCCCTCGCGCTTTACTATCTTTGCGGGAATTCCGACTGCCGTGCAGGACTCGGGTATCTCCTCAAGCACGACCGCGTTTGCGGCTATCTTTGTGTTGTCGCCTATCTTGAAAGGACCGAGCACCTTCGCCCCCGCGCCGACCATAACGCCGTTTCCGAGCGTGGGGTGTCGTTTTCCAACGTCCTTTCCCGTACCGCCAAGAGTTACTCCTTGATATATCGTGCAGTTGTCGCCTATCTCGGTCGTCTCGCCGATAACGACTCCCATTCCGTGGTCGATAACAAGCCCCTTGCCTATCTTTGCACCCGGGTGTATCTCAATACCCGTGTAGTGTCTCGCAAGCTGGCTCAGTGCCCTCGCGCCTAAATAGTGCTTCCTCTCGTGCAGCTTGTGCGCTACTCTGTGCGCAAGGAGCGCGTGAAATCCCGAGTAGAGAAGCACCACCTCAGCGTCGCTCCGCGCCGCAGGGTCGCGGTCGCGTATAGCCTTGACGTCGTATCTCGCAAGCTCGATAAGCTCCTTCGCCTCGGATTTTATTCCGCTAAGCTTCTTCTTTATTACTTCGGTATTGATATCTTTCGTCATATCTTCCTCCTGTGTGTAGTTAGTTTGTGTAGAGAGAGGGACGTGAGAACCTTTTGAGGAAAGGTTAGTTTGTGTTTAGGATTTTTTGCGAGAACCTTTTAAGGAAAGGTTCTCACACTCTCCAAACCTTTTTAACTATTTGGTTTAGCTAAACATAAAGCTCAGATATTTGCACACTCCTCGGTCGGAGTATGCAAAGTATATAAGCAAAATCTCGCGTTCGGAGCAAAGTCTTGCTGTTCGAACAAGATTTTGCTTACCACTCCTCACTCGCGCTCCCGCCGTTTCGGCTCGCGCCACGGTGTCCCTACCGCTCACGACGAAACGATGGGATTTAAAATTTAGCAAAATTTAAAACAAAAAGTATATAATAAAAAATGCAACTCGGCGGTAGGCTATGGTCCGCCGTGTTGCTTCCTTAGAGAAAAATATCCCTTAAGCAAGACAAAATTTAGAGAGCCAATAACCTTTTCTTGAAAAGGTTTGGAGAGTGTGAGAACCTTTCCTCAAAAGGTTCTCGCATAAATCTCCTTAACACCAACTATCTTCCTGAAAAAAACTACGCCCCTGCACCTTACGGTGCAGAGGCGTATTATCGCGGTTCCACTCTGCTTTAGGGATATCCGCCAAGAAAACAACGGAAGCCCTATCTTTCAGCGTCTTTTAACGCGGACGAAGCGCTGCCATTACGCAGATCCTCGGGGACGCATACACCGCGCGTTCGTCATGCCGCTTACAGCCGATGGCGGCAACTCTCTGGGACGTTCGATGCGGTTTTTTTCCCTTCAACGGACAATGTTATTATACACGATAAAATTGGTTTTGTAAACAGTTTTCGAAAAATTAGTTTTCTGATTTTTCGGTATACTCGGAAATATCTATCTCACGGAGCTTTGCGTCGGGAATTTTACCCTTTGTGCGCTCGAAATACGAGATATTGTTTCTGAGCATAAAATTGAACTGATTAGAGGGAGAGCGGTTTTCTGCCTCCGAGATATAGAGCAGCTTTCTCAACATATCCTCGGAGAGCTTTATATTTATGCTGTAACTATTCTTCATAATTATCTACGCTTCTTATTGTTTGAGTTGTTTTTTCTGACGGTAGTATTCTTAGCCGCGTTCTTTTTTTCGGAGCGGGTGAAGAGAATTGCGAAAACTACGATAGCCACAAGAACTACCGCAAGGATAACTATTGCGAATATCGTGGATGGAGTTACCTTTTTCTCGGTGTCTGTTGCGGCGGCGTTGTTATCCGCGGGAGCGGTCTCAGCGACGGCGTTCTTAGTGTAGGTAACGACGACCTCCTTATCCTTGCCGTAAAGGTTTCCGCTGACGGTAAGCTGGTCTGCGGTGTAGCCCTCCTTGGAAGGAGAAACAACGCTGTAAGAGTCGCCGTATGCGATGTTTTCTATAACTTTGGTCTCAAAGACCTCAGCTCCGTCGGTGTCGATATATTTGACGGTGATTTTTGCGGAAGCGGTAGCCGACTCTGTGCGGTCTGCGTTCGCGAGAACAACACCCGCGCCTGTGAGCGCGTTTGCGTCAACCATTTCGTCGCTGATATTCATATTGAGAAGAAGGTGGGATATCGAGCGGCAGTTTAAGAAAGTTCCCTCGGGAACAGCTATGTTCGCAAGAACAGCCGCGTCTGTCACAGAATAACAGTATGCGAAGGCGTTTTTGCCGAGCTCGGTCACATTTGCGGGTACGAATGCCGCAACGAGTGACGAGCAACCCTCGAACGCGCTGTTGCCAAGCTTTGTGAGCGAGTCGGGCAAAGCCGCGCTCTTGAGCGAGGTAGCGTAAGCGAAGGCATAGTCGCCGATAGATGTAAGAGTTTCGGGCAGGTTGACGGTCTCAACTGCCGACGCGCCGTAGAATGCGTAAGAACCGATATGCTCTACGCCCGAAGCGACGGTTATGGTTTTGATAGATGCCTTTGCGGCTACCCACGGAACTTCGCTTGACGATGCGTAATCGTTCATTCTTCCGTTGCCCGATATGCTGAGCACTGCGGATTTTGAATCATAAGACCAGGTAAGACCCGAGCCGCAAGCGCCCGCGTCATCGGAAGCAGATCCGCCGCCGCAGGATGCGAGGGCGAGGACGAGAGTCAAGCAAAGAAGTATAACAGATGTGATTCTTAAAAGCTTTTTCATTTTCGATTTCCTTTCGGGATTTTAAACATTAAACTATATTATACAATATTTATCAAATTCTGTCAACAGTGATTACTGCAAAAAAGCTTGGGTCTATTCGGCTTATTTTGTCCGAAACGCCTCTTTTTATCTCCTCGTCGCTCATTTTCAGCTCAAAGGGGGCAGAAATATCGAATATGAGGTTCGAGTGAGTTTTGCCGAGCACGAATCTGAAATCGTGTATGTCAAGCCGCTCGTCTATCTCCTTGACAGCCGCAAGCGTCCTCTCTCGAAGCTCGTTGACCTGCTCGTCGTCGGTCACTATCGGATCCATATGTACCGTAGCGCGCACGCCGAGCTCGGAGAAGAGTCTCTTCTCAAGGTTGTCTATTACGTCGTGGGTGTCGAAAACGTTTGCGGAGCCGTCTACCTCGGCGTGAAGCGAGGCTATCGTGTTTCCCGCGCCGTAGTTATGCACTATCATATCGTGTATTCCGAGTATCTCGGGATATTCCGCTGTTATGCGATATATCTCGTCAAGAGTCTCCTTATCGGGAGGACTTCCGAGGATAGAATTTTTCGTCTCGGCAAGTATTTTGATACCCGCTATGAAGATAAACAGCGAGACAGCCACGCCCATATATCCGTCGGTGGCAAATCCTGTGTAATGGGATATTACCATAGATATAAGGACAGCCGAGGTCGTTGCGACGTCCGAGAGACTGTCGACCGAGGTGGCGCGAAGTATCGAGGAGTTTATCTTTTTTCCTATCTTTTTGTTGAATATGGCAAGCCAGAGCTTTACTGCTATCGACACAGCGAGTATTATGATAGCCACGAGTGAAAATTCGGTTCTCTCGGGGTGAAGTATCTTATCAAAAGAGCTTTTAAAGAGCTCGATACCGATGGTGAGAATGATGAATGAGACTATCATCGAGGCAACGTATTCTATTCTTGCGTGACCGAACGGGTGGTCGCGGTCGGCGGGCTTTGCCGATATCTTGAAGCTTATGAGGGACACGACCTGAGAGCCCGCGTCCGAGAGATTGTTGACTGCGTCCGCCACGATAGATATAGATGCCGTAAGCGAGCCCGCAATAAATTTTATGATAGATAGAAAAAGGTTGAGGACTATCCCCGTAACGCTTGAAAGCGTGCCGTAGGCGCGTCTTGTGTCGGGGCTTTTAGGGTCATTTTGTCTCTTTATGAAGAGCTTGCAAAGCAGGTCTGTCATAGTATCTCCTGAAAAATTTATTTGTCATTTAAAATCTGAAATATAGAAACGGATTGTATCCTGAATCGACAAGGTAAGCGGTAGAGAGAACGAGGGAGAGAAGCGAGAGGGTGTTCAGCGTGATAGCGACGGCGCTCTCGCGCTTTTTCGAGTCGCAGACGCGCGTGATAGATCCTTTGGCAAGCGGGGTAGCGCCTATCGCCATAATGGCAAGGGGAATGAGATTGCGCAAAAGCTGATACAAGGAGTCGCCTGTAAAGAGCCGATTTCCCGACGCTCCGACGATTATCGCAAAGCATCTTGAGGCATCTCCAAGCGAAAGCGAGCCTATCTCTCCGTCAGCGGCAAAAATGAGCCACCCGAAAGCTATGAGAATGAGGGCGTAGGCGTGTTGTAAGACTCTTGGGAGCTTTTCGAGAAAGCGCAAGAGGAAGGCTTTCTCAATACTCAGAATGAGGAAGAAATAAAGTCCCCACAAAAGAAAATTGAGCGACGCTCCGTGCCAGAGTCCCGTGAGAGACCAGACGGCAAGGAGATTGAGGTAGGTGCGGCGCTTTCCTCGTCGGTTTCCGCCAAGGGGGATATAGAGATATTCCTTGAACCACGAGGAGAGAGTGATGTGCCAGCGTCTCCAGAAGTCGCTGATGCTCTGCGAGATATATGGATAATTGAAGTTTTCGGGAAAATGAAATCCAAAAATTTTTCCAAGCCCCACAGCCATATCCGAGTATCCCGAAAAGTCGAAATATATCTGAAAGCTGAAAAAAACTATGCCAAGCCAGACAGACAGTATATCGGCGTCGGGGGTGAAGGACGCGGCAAAGGAGCGCCACATCTCGCCCGCCATATTTGCAAGTATGACCTTTTTTGCAAGACCTGCGCAAAAACGGCGCAAGCCGTCGGCGGCAAGAGATGCCGAGTGCCGTCTTTCCTTAAGGTCTGAGGCGACCTCGTCGTATTTTACGATAGGACCTGCTACGAGCTGGGGGAAAAGCGTGACGTAGGTGGCTGGCAGAATGATATTCCGCTCCGCCTTGACGTGACCACGGTATACGTCTATTACGTATGAGAGCGACTGAAATGTGTAAAAGGATATCCCAACAGGGAGCGGCAGACCGATAGGCTTTAGCGCTGAGAGCGCGGGTATCGCCGAAAGCGCGCTTAAGAGAGGGTCAAAATATTTGAAAAAGGCGAGTATCGCAAGATTGAATATCACCGCCGCGGCGAGAATTTTTCCGGCTCCTCGCCCCCTTCGCCTCGCCCTCTCGATAGAAAGGGCGAATATATAGTCGGAGAGCAAGGTAAAGACCATCAGAAAGAGATATATCGGCTCGCCAAACGCATAAAATACAAGGCTGAAAATGAGTAGGACGGCGTTCCGCCATCCCCTCGGTACAAGAAAATATATACCCACACATAACGGCAAAAATAAAAATAAAAATTCAAGCGAAGAAAATAACATTTCCTATCTCCATTCAAGATATATGTACTTCGCCGTTGTGTAGGTGGTTAGCTTGCGTTGGGATTTTTTCGTGAGAACCTTTTGAGGAAAGCTACAAAGCCTATGGCTTTGCGCCAAAGCAAACTTGTCGCAACACCAAAGGGGTTGCAGACTCGCCACGAAACGATAAGATTTAAAATTCAGCAAGATTTAAAGTAAGAATATAGCTTTTATCAGATAAAATAGGCAACTCGGCGGTTAATGGTACGAGTGTTTATAGTAGATTTCACCATCGTGGGATTAAAAGTATACGACATCCGAAGATTGGGTGCAGGCACTGCCTGCGGTCCGCCGTGTTGCCACATCAGAGAAAAATATCCCATTACATTTAGAGAGCAAGAAACTTTTTTCAGCAAGTTTCCCCGTGAGCGCGAGTACCTTCTTCGAAAAGAAGGTACTCGCATTCTTCTCCCAACACAAACTAACTATCTTCCTAACTTTATCATTTCCTCTGCGGCGGACATTATGCCGATCTTTCCGCTTTCGTAGGTAAGACCGCCTTGGAAGAAGGCGGTATATGGGGGACGGAGAGGGCCGTCGGCTGAGAGCTCGATAGACGCGCCCTGAGTGAACGCTCCAGCTGCCATAATGACCTTGTCGGAGTATCCCGGCATTTCCCAAGGCTCGGGAGTCACGAAGGAGTCTATCGGCGAGCCCGCCTGAATACCGCGGCAGAATGCGCAGAGATTTTCGGGCGCGCGGGTTATGACGGTCTGGATTATGTCGTATCTCGGCTCGTGCCATTTCGGCTCGACGTCAAAGCCGAGAGCCTCAAACATATAAGCGGCGAGCAGAGCCGTCTTTATTGCCTGAGCGGTGGTGTGAGGGGCGTAAAAGAGTCCCTTGAAGATATTCTTGTTCTGTCCGAGGGACGCTCCCACCTCGCAGCCGACACCCACAGATGTGAGTCTGTACGACGCGAGCTCGACTGCGCGAGCCGTGCCCGCGATGTATCCGCCTGTCTCAGCCATACCGCCTCCGGGGTTTTTGATGAGCGAGCCGATTATCATATCAGCGCCGTGCGCCGTGGGCTCGCTCGTCTCGGTGAACTCACCGTAGCAGTTGTCAACGACCACGTAGGTCTCGGGAGAAATCTCCTTGACAAAGCTTGTTATCTCGGCTATCTGCGCCACACTCAGAGTCTTTCTGTTGAGATATCCCTTTGAGCGCTGGATAAATACCACCTTGACCTGCTTTCCGTACTCCTTGAGCACCGAGCGAATTCGCTCGCGGTCAAAATCCCCATCGTCTGTGAGGTCGGACTGCATATATTTCACGCCGAAATCGCGCAAAGAGCCGTCGCCCGCGCGTCCCGAGTTGCCGATGACCTCGTCAAGCGTGTCGTAGGGCTTGCCCGCGATAGAGAACATTATGTCGTCGGGGCGAAGGAGTCCGAAAAGACCGATGGTGAGCGCCTGCGTGCCGTTCACGATGTTGTGGCGGACGAAAGCCGCCTCAGCGCCCATAACGTCAGCCCATATCCTATCGAGCGTGTCTCTGCCGCGGTCGTCGTATCCGTATCCGCTTGTAGCGGCGAACATAGCCTCGCTCACGCGGTGCTCGGCAAATGCGTTCATAACTTTTTCGGTGTTTTCAAAGGATATGGCATCGACCTCTGCAAAACGCTGCGCAAGAGCCGCCTCAGCCTCTTTTGCGAGGTCCTTTATTTTCTGTGAAACGTTCATTTTATATCTCCGTTAAGTCTGTTTTATATAGTCTCGTTAGATCGCTTCGATAAAGGCTTCCGAGAGAGCCGCGCAAGCCTCGGCGTCACCGAGGTCAGCCGTCTCGACAGCCGAGTGAATGTATCTTGTGGGAATAGATAGCGCGCCCACCTTAGCTCCTATGCCCGACATCTGTATCGAGCTTGTGTCCGTGCCGCCGTAGGTGAGAATCTCAAGCTGGTGAGGGATATTTTTCTCCCTCGCGAGCTTTTTGAGAAGCTCTATGACTTGGGCGTGGCAGATGACCGAGCTGTCCTTTATCTTGATAGCCGCCCCGTCGCCGATGGCGCACGCCATATGCTTTGCGGATACCGTGTCTCCCGTTCCCGTAACGTCGTAAACGAGGGCGTAGTCGGGGGCAATGGCGAAGGACGCGGGCTTAGCGCCGCGGCAGCCGACCTCCTCCTGTACCGAGAAAACGTAATAAACGTCGTGCTTCTGAGGCTTCGAGGCAAGAGAGCTCGCAATCTTCAGCATAACGGCGCAGCCTATTCTGTCGTCAAGCGGTCTGCCCGCCACTCTTTTGCCCGAAAGCCTTGTCAGCGAGGGGGAGACCACAAAAAAGTCGCCTATCCTGACTCGTCTTTCGGCGTCCCTTTTCGACTTCGCGCCGATATCTATTATAAATTTGTTTGCCGTAAAATCAGACGCCTTGAGGTCGCTCTCGGGGACGAGAACGCCCTTGACTCCTCTCTCGGATACCACCTCGGAGAAGGCAGAGGCAACAAGGCTTATGCCGCCTATCGTGGATATTCTTATAAATCCCTTGTCGTCGATATAGGTAACTATAAATCCTATCTCGTCCATGTGCGCGCAAAGCATGATTTTCTTTTTGTCCTCGGAGTATCCGCGGCGGAGCGCTATAAGATTGCCGAGATTATCGATGTGTGTCTCGTCAACAAATGGGGATATCATTTCGTTTATCTTGTCTCTTACCGCCGCTTCGCGTCCCGATACCGACGGATAGAGACAAAGTGTCCTTAAAGTGCTGTACATATATATTCTCCTCTGTAATATTCCTGAATTAAAGCTCCCAATGAGTCAGGATAGCCTCAAGGTGCGCCTTCATCGACTCATAATCACGCAGGTCGGCTACGCAAGCGGGGGAGTGAAGGTATCTTGTGGGAGCGGAGAGCGCAAGAGTTCTCACTCCGCCGCCCGAGGTGTGAATGTGCTTTGCGTCGTTGCCACCCGAGTGGTACTTTTTTATCTGAGCCTTTATTCCGTTTTCCTTTGCTATTCGCATAGCGGTGTCAACGAATTCGCGGTCGTATATCGTGCCCCTGTCGAGAAGCGAGACAACTCCGCCCTCGCCCTGAATTGCCACGCGCGACGACTCGGGAACGTCCGCGATATCAGCCACCGCCGTCGTTTCAAGCACTATCGCGAAGTCGGGCGTGATGCTTTGCGCGGCGACCTGCGCGCCCGAAATTCCTATCTCCTCGCGGGTAGTGAAGCAGAAGTATATGTCAATGGGAAGGGTACTGCGAATGTCATAAAGCGAGCGCATAAGCTCTATCATAAGAGCGCAGCCAAGCCTGTCGTCTATCGCCTTGCATTTTATCTTGTTTCGGTCCTTGCCAAAGCGGATAAACTCCGAATCAAAAGTGCCGTAAGAGCCGATGTCGAGATATTTGAGAACGTCGTCGCGAGACCCAAGACCGACGTCGATATACATAGAGGTCACGGGGGTGATATCAAGCCTTTCAGAGCGCTTTTTGTGGTGTATAGCCTTCGAGGCTATCACTCCGCTCACACGGTTTGACTCATCGCCAAGCGTCACGTGCTTGCCCGAGAGGACGCTCTCGTCAATTCCTCCGACAGTGTCAAATCGAATGTATCCGTCCTCGCCGATGTCGGTTATCATAAATCCGACCTCGTCCATGTGCGCCGATATCATAAGCTTTTTGCGCCCCTCGTCTCCGCTTCCGAGAAGTGCGATGAGGTTGCCGAGACGGTCGGAACAGAGCGAGTCGCATACGTCGGATATCTGTCCTCTGATAAAGCACGAGACCTCGTCCTCACAGCCCGACGGTCCGAAAAGGAGACATAGCTCGCGAATAAGCTCAACTCCCCCATACTTAGTTATATTTCTCATCGCAAAACGCCTCCTTTATCTTATCGGACGTGACAAACTCCCGAACAAGAGAGGAGAGCGCCCTCACGTCGCCCATATTTATCACCTCGTTATAGGTGTGCATGCTCTTAAGGGGCAGTCCGATATCGGTTGTAGGGACACCTTGTCCCACGAGATTGAGCGCAGGCGTATTAGTTCCTGTGCTTGAGGGGGCGGCGACTCTTGTGAAGGGTATCTGCCTGTCGCGACAGAGCTGTTCGGTCATTCTTGTGAGTCGCTTATCGGTGACGGGGGATATCGAGACAGAGACCCCCTTGCCGAATTCCACCGTCTCATATCTCGGCGTGTCGGGGACGCGCGCGAGGTTTACGTCTATGACCATAGCGTAATCGGGGGTTATCGAGAACGCCGCGGGGGCGACGCCTCCTATCTTAACTGTCTCCTCGTGGCAGGAGAGAAGCAGATAAACGTCTGCCGCAAGCTCCGAGGTCTTTGCCTTGGAGATGCCGTGTATAGCGGCGGCGGCGCACGCCTTGTCGTCAAAGCTTTTTCCCGCTATGTTGTCGCCGAGAAGCTCGGTATAGCGGGGGACAAAGCCCACGGGAGTTCCGACAGAGACAAGCTCCTCAAGCTCTTCTTTTGAATATCCCGTATCTATGAACAGCTCGCTGATGTCTGCGAGCTTCTTTTCGTTTTTAGGTATGCCAAGATGTGGGGGAGTCGAGCACACGACCCCGCGAAGCGTTTCTTTGCCGTAGATGATGACGTCGCTCGCCTGCATGATAGAGGCGTCGAGCCCTCCGACAGAGGTGACGCTGAGAAATCCGCCCTCGTGAATGCCCGTGACGAGCATACCTATCTCGTCGAAATGGGTGTCTATAAGTATTTTCGCGCCGCCCGCCTTGTTTGAACGGCGGACGAGAAGTATATTGCCGACGGCATCGCTTCTTATCTCGTCAAAATAGTCGCCCACAAGGCTTTTCAGCGCCTCGTGTGAGCGAGCTTCCTGCCCCGATATCGACATAAGGGAGCAAAGGTCTATGATAAGCTTTTTAAGTTCCATATATGATCAGTCCTCCTTTCGGGGAAGTTAGTTTGTGCTGGGGAGAGTGTGAGAACCTTTCCACAAAAGGTTCTCTCACTCTCCAAACCTTTTTGGGAAAAGGTTATTGCTTTCTGAATGTTATATTGCTGAGTGGGATTTATCCCCAATATTTTTTATCGAGACTGCGGTACTGTATCGCTTCAGCGACGTGCTTTGCGTCGATAAATACGCTCGTGTCGAGGTCGGCGATGGTTCTGGATACGCGCAATATTCGGTCGTATCCGCGCACCGACATTCCAAGTCTTTCATACGCCGTACGGAGCAGATTTACCGCCGCGGGCGTCATCTTGCAGTCGCGCCCCATCTCCGCTGTATTAAGCTGAGCGTTGCAGAATATCTTACTGCCCTTAGGCACTCTCTGCCTGAAAAACTCTCTTGCGGCGACGACTC
The DNA here is from genome assembly GCA_045602205.1 of Eubacteriales bacterium. Taxonomy (GTDB): domain Bacteria; phylum Bacillota; class Clostridia; order Oscillospirales; family CAG-272; genus HGM12713. The sequence continues at coordinate 8,104 of JAZSBF010000017.1, read as the reverse complement.
TCTCGCGTATCTGCGCCGAGGTCTCGGGCTTTTCCGTGCTGCTGTTTATGTCGTCGTATGAGAGCGAGGGGAGCTCTATCTGTATATCTATTCTGTCGAGCATAGGACCGCTTATCTTCGAGATATATCGCTTGACGTCAAGCGCCGAGCAGGTACATTTTTGGGTTGGGTGTCCAAAATATCCGCATCGGCAGGGGTTCATAGCGCCGACGAGCATAAAGGAGCAGGGATATGTAACTCTGCCGTTGGCTCTCGTTATCGTCACCTGTCTATCCTCAACGGGCTGACGGAGAGCGTCTGTAACCGATTTTGGAAATTCGGGAAGCTCGTCGAGAAACAGGACTCCGTTGTGAGCCAGAGACACCTCGCCCGGCATAGGATTTATTCCGCCGCCGACAAGGCTGACCGTGCTCATCGTGTGGTGTGGAGAGCGAAACGGTCTTGAGCGCAGGAGCGACACGTTTTCGGGCAAAGTCCCTGCCACCGAATGTATCTTTGTCGTCTCTATCGCCTCGTCAAAGGTCATCGGAGGGAGGATAGTGGGCAGTCTCTTTGCGAGCATAGATTTTCCCGTACCGGGAGGGCCTATGAGAAGTATATTGTGACCGCCCGCCGCGGCTATCTCCATAGCTCTTTTTGCCATAGCCTGACCCTTTACGTCGGCAAAATCGAGAACCGAGGAAACTTGGGAGTCGTAGGCGGAGGACTCGCTGTAAGAAACAGGGGTGAGGGGAGCTGCTCCGTTGAGGTGGTCAACAAGCTGTTTTATATTTTCTACCGAGTAGACCGTGATGCCCTCGACGGCAGAAGCCTCCGCCGCGTTTTCTGCGGGAGCGTAAAACTCGCGAAGCCCTGCGGCTTTTGCCGAGGCGCACATACAAAGCACTCCCTTGACGGGACGCAGATTTCCCGAAAGAGAAAGCTCGCCCGTGAAGCATTTGTCTGAAAAATCGACCTCCTGGCGCAGTATTCCGCCGCAGCGAAGGATAGAGAGCAGTATCGCGGTGTCGAGCGCCGAGCCTTCCTTTTTTCTGTCGGCAGGCGCAAGATTTATCGTCAGAGAGAGCGAGGGAAAGAAAAATCCGCTGTTCTCGCAAGCCGTGCGTACGCGTTCCTTAGCCTCCTTGACGGCAAGGTCGGGAAGTCCGACGAGCTCGAAGGAGGGAATACGTGAGCGGGCGTTGCACTCGACCGAGACGATATATCCGTCTATCCCAAACAGACCCGCGCTGAAAACCGTTGAAAGCATTTTGAAACCCCTTAGATTAATATAATTATATATATATTACCACATATTTGCTATATTTACAAGAAGTCGCAAAAAATAAATGTAAAACTTTTATGTGTGAGGTGGGATTGTGTCAGGGAAGGGACGCGGAGCGTATTGTGGGAACGGAGTGACCGATATTATCACTCTTTATGTTTTTTTCGGCGGATCTTTCGAAAAACTTTCCATAAGCTTGTGCGCAAATTCGACGGAGGAGAGGTTTGCGTCGGAGATGCGAGGGGGTATATAAGCTCCGCTTATCTTAGCTCCGCTCCGCTCTGCTTTTCTTATCTCTTCTTTTCTGGGGTGGGGGCTACCCTCCACCGTACCTTCCACCCTTGCTTTTTTGGGTATCTCAAGGCTCTTTTGAGACTCCTTATCCGAAGTATTGGTATCCGAAACTTTTGAAGGCTCTGCGGTCTTTGCTTTCGGCTTAAAAGAAGCCTTTGCCGCCACAGGCTTTGAGCCCTTTGTGGCGCTCGCAAGACCGTCAAGCCTGCGTTTTATGGTGGGGGATATCATCTGCGCGAAAATGGCGGTGTGAGGGTCGTCGAAGGTCGGCAGAGGAGTTCCGTCTCTCTGGTGGTCTATAAGCGCGAAGAGAAGCCCTTTAAGCTCGTCTCCGCTGAGCGAGCGAAATGCGGGAAGCCAGTCGTATAGTATAAGAAATCCGCTGTCAAGATTTGATTTTGCCATGTTTTTTCTCCTGTGTTTTTGTTTTCTATGCCTGTATCTTAACACAGAAGAAAGTCCCAAACAGTCTCACTTAGTCCCACTTAGTCTCACTTTTGGGAATAAAGTTATGAGGTCGTAAAGTTACAATGGACCGTCTCAAATGCAAATTCGAGAGAGCCCCAGACCGATGACAAACCCTGCACACTTTTACAAAACAAAAAGGCTCCTCTGTGCAAGGGGAGCTGGCGCGAAGCGACTGAGGGATTGTTTTTGATAAAAACTATTGCTTTTAGACAATCCCTCCGTCATTTTCTTGCGAAAATGCCACCTCCTCGATGTTTGCTTACAAACTCGACTCCGCTCGCGGAAGCTTTACACAAGGCGAGGCTTTGGTTTTTTTCGATTTGTTTATTTTACCGATGTCGATTTCAAAAATATACTTTGTCAGTAATTTGAGACTGCCCCTTAAACTAACACATCTTTTTATCATCGGTTGCGGGATTGTCTATAAGCTCGCCGTCCTCACTAAAGCGCGAGCCGTGGCAGGGGCAATCCCAGGTGTGCTCGGCTTTGTTGTATTTGAGCGCGCAGCCGAGGTGGGGACATCTGGGCACGGTGGGGGTGATGATACCGACCACCGAATCAAAGGTATTGACAGCAAGCTGCGGGCGCAAAACGGTGCGTGAGGGGTCGAACACGGCGGCGTAGGGATTCTGTTTTTCTTGCACGAGGTCGCAGAGAAGGTTGGCGGCGACCATAGCGTTTGTCATACCCCATTTATTGAAGCCTGTTGCCACGAACACGTCTGGCGTAGACTTTGCGTACTGCCCGATATAGGGAATATCGTCCAGTGTCATGCAATCCTGCGTTGCCCATTTAGCGACAATTTCGGTATTTTTGTAATACTTTTTAGCGAAGTCTTCAAGCTCCTGCCAACAGCCGCCATTCTTGCCCGTGCGGTGTCCGCCGCCCCCGAGAAGCAACAGGTCGCCATAGGCGCGGAAGGAAAGCCCCGTGTCGCACTCGTCCACATACATTCCGCCGACGTTCTTTGCGCCCTTGAGGGCTATGACGTAGGAACGGTGCTGATAGAGCTTTAAGGGGTATAATCCGTGCTTGTTGAGCATCGGGAAATGCGTTGCGATGATCAGCTTTTTGTAGGATATCTCGCCGTGATTTGTTTTTGCCTTGTGAGGCATCAGTTCTGTGACCTTGGTATGCTCGTATATCGGCAGGTCTTTTGCGATGGCATATAGGAATTTCAAGGGATGAAATTGCGCTTGATCTTTCACGCGAACCGCACCCGCTACCGAGAAAGGAAGCTCTCGCACGTCCGAAAGCTCGGCTTTGACACCGAGACGGAGCAGGGCGGCAATCTCTTTTTCTATCTTTTTGCGGTCGGTTAGAGAATAGACATAGTTATCCCGTATATCAAAGTCACAGTCGATATTCCCGCAAAGCTGGGCATATTCTTTGAGCGCCTTGCTTTGCGCCTTTGCGTAAAGTCTCGCCTTGTCCTCGCCAAAGCGGCGGATCATTTTATCGTAAATAAGTCCGTGAGAGAGAGTGATCTTCGCCGTTGTGTTCTTCGTAATACCGCCGCATATCTCGGTCGCCTCCGTAAGCATACAATCCACGCCCGCATTTTTTAGCTTATACGCGCACAAAATCCCCGCAATACCGCCGCCGATGATCAAAACGTCGGTCTTTTTATCTCCGTGGGGCGCAGAAAAACTTGGCTTTTCTGCCGTTTTTAACCATATTGAGTCCATAATAATCCTCCAAGCTTTAATAGGATTAGTGTTCGTCTTTTTTGTGGCGGATATACGCATATTTCCTATCATTTGGTCGCACAATAAAAAGAGATAAACGCTTGGAGGCGAAATGGATATTCTCAAGGTCATATTGACGGCGCTTCTTTCGGTGGCGGCGCTGTTCATCATCACAAAAATTATGGGGCACAAGCAGGTGGCGCAGCTCGACTTTTTCGACTACGTTTCGGGCATCACCATTGGTTCGATCGGGGCGGAGCTGGCGACAGAATTGGAAAAACCATATAAGCCGCTGATCGCACTTTGCGTTTGGGGCGGCGCGTCGCTCTTACTCAATCTGATCGCTCACAAGCTGCCGAAAACACGCAAATATATCAACGGCACGCCCACGATTCTGATGAACGAGGGCAAGCTCTACCGCAAAAATTTGAAGCAGGCAAAGCTCGACCTCTCCGAGTTTATGCTTCTCTGCCGCGAGCAAGGCTATTTTGAGCTCGACGAGATACAGACGGCTATCTTTGAGCATAACGGAAAGCTTTCGATTCTGCCAAAGGCGGCGAACCGCCCCGCAACGCCCGAGGATTTGAAAATTACCGTAAAGGCGACACATATCGGCGTGGAGGTCATTATGGACGGGCGCGTGATGGGAGAGAATCTAACACGCATGGGTAGAGACACCAACTGGCTTAAAAAGCAACTGAAAGTACAAGGGTACAAAAGTGTAAAAGATATTTTTCTCGGCATCTACCGTCCCGAAGAGGACAAGCTGATGCTTTATCCAAACGAGTAAATTCGGCATATGCTGTACTAAACCTTGAAAGGAGGTACACTTATGCGAAATCGCAACTGCGGCGAGCATCCCGAATTTCGTGACTACGGATGCGAGCCGCTTATATTCAATATCAATCACGCAACGTGTATGAATGAGAATTTCCGCACGACGCTCTGGACGGGGCGGGATATGCAGCTGACGTTGATGAGCATTCCCGTGTGTAGCGACATCGGAGTGGAGATGCACTCTGATGTTGACCAATTTATCCGTGTGGAGAGCGGCAAAGCAAAGGTCTATATGGGCTCTTGCCGAAATAATCTGCAAGAGCAAGCCTGCGTGGACGGCAATTACGCCATTCTCATTCCCGCGGGCACGTGGCACAATATCGTCAACGTAGGCAGATGCCCCCTCAAGCTCTATTCGCTCTACGCGCCGCCCCAGCATCCCTTCGATACGGTGCATAGAACCAAAGAGGACGCCGAGCGCGCGTGGCATTAAAAAAGCTCGCTCGAATTGACGAGCTCGGTGACGGCACTTGCTAATGCAATCGCGTGTAAGCTATCGGCTGACGAAATCGCGCTTTTGGCAAGCATATTCGTTCAGCTTGGCGACACTCTTGCCACCGTCGCGGCGCGAGAAAGTCTGTGCGTAAATCAAAATAAAAACGAGGGCTCACCTTAGCGTGTTATCCTTAACGGAGAACACGCATCGAGATAAATCCCTTGCGGGATTTTCGATATGTTGCTGACGCAACTCGATATACCTTCGGCTCGATATGTTTGCTACGCAAACGAGGGATTTATCACATATCAAATTGACGCGCAGCGGCAATATATCGAGTTTGAGCGTCTGGGGTTCGCAGCATAGTGAGAACATATCGAGTCAACGGAGTTGACATATCGACAGAAGAAAAAAACAAGAGCAAGAATAGAGGATTTTCTCTTTTACTCTTGCTCTTTCTGTTTGTGTAGGGGTTCCCCGAAGCGAAGTATGAGCTTTTGGGGGTCGCGTATAAGGGTTTGGGCTTAGCCCATATTGGTATTTGTCCAGTCAAATGCGATGCTCGCACTTAGCGGCATTTTTCAAATTCTCCGCTAAGAACATCACCCTTTTTGGTCAGCCCTTTTTACTTCATAGCAATTTGAATTGATTTTTCTCGAATTCTAAAAGCCCCTCGTCGCGCATCTTACATAGCTCGTTTGACATGGCGCTTCTGTCTACCGACAGAAAATCCGCCAGCTGCTGTCGGTTGAACGGAATTGTGAAGCTTGAACTGTTTTGCCTTTTTGCTTCCTCGGAAAGATAGGAGATAAGCTTTTCTCTCGTGGTTCGCTTTGAAATATGACCGAGCTTTTGCAAAAGCATTCGGTTCTTTTCCGATATCGCAAAAAACAAATTTTGAACGACTATCGAGTGAAAACGACAAGCCGCGGGGCAGACTGTGATGCTTTTGCGTACGTCAAAAAATATAATTATGCTGTCCTCAAGCGCAAGAACGTCGCTCTGAAGCGCGCCGCTTTCGGGGGCGATATAGGCCTCGCCGAACATCTCGCCCGCGGCGATCCTGTTGACGATGGCGCGGTTGCCCCAATAATCGTCATTCTGAATATGAAGCTCCCCCGACACAAGCACCAAAATGTGATTCAGATGCTCTCCCGCGTGAAGAACGTATTCGCCTTTTTTATATTCGTGAAGTCTTGCGTCAAGGCAGGAGAGCATTGAGTCGATCTCGCTCTCGCTGATTCCCGCAAAAAGCTTTGTTTTTTTGAGAATGGGAATATATTTTTTCATAAAAACCTCTTTTTTTGTTGTAAAAACAACCGACTTATTGTTTTTATTATAATATAATGTGTATGTAAAGTCAAGAAAAAATGAAAAGGAGATCGATTATGATTCGTAAAATTATAAAAATTGATGAGGAAAAATGTAACGGATGCGGTGCTTGTGCCGCCGCTTGTCACGAGGGCGCGATCGAAATGGTGAATGGCAAGGCAAGGCTTAGTCGTGAAGATCACTGCGACGGACTTGGAGATTGTCTGCCCGCGTGCCCGACGGGAGCGATCACGTTTGAGGAGCGCGAAGCTCCTGCTTATGATGAGGCGGCAGTTCTTGCGGCAAAGAAAAAGCAGAGCGCGCAGCTGCCTTGCGGTTGCCCCGGAACGAACTCCAAGACGATCAAGCGTGAAGGGACAGTTTGTCCCACGTCTAGTGCGCCGGCTGTCAGTCAGCTGTCGCAATGGCCCGTGCAGATCAAGCTCGTGCCTGTGAACGCGCCCTATTTTGACGGCGCGAATCTGCTTGTTGCGGCAGACTGTACGGCATATGCCTATGGCAATTTCCATAACGAGTTTATTCGCAATCGCATCACGCTCATCGGGTGTCCCAAGCTTGACAGCGTTGATTACAGAGACAAGCTCACGGCAATTATCGCAAACAATGACATCAAAAGCGTGACTGTCGTGCGTATGGAAGTTCCTTGCTGCGGCGGCATCGAATATGCGGTAAAGGAAGCGCTTAAGGCAAGCGGCAAGTTTATTCCGTGGAGAGTCGTCACCGTTACGACAGACGGGAGAATAATAGAATAAAGCGTATTTTTGTCAAAAAGCGGGGCTGTCATATTTGGCAAGACCGAAAAAGTCCGAAAAGAAACAAAAAAACAATCCAAAGACTGTCGAAAATGATAAATTAGACAGTAATAGGTTAAATTTCTACGAAATTCTTCATTTTAATGGACTTTTCCTACCGCCGTTTCGGAGGCTCGACGTACATTTGTACGCCTCACGCCTCCGATAACGACGCTTCTTGCTCAAATCATATTTGGAAAGACCGAAAAAGTCCGAAAAGAAACAAAAAAACAATCCAAAGAATGTCTCAAATTTGCATTTGAGACAGTCCCTTCATAAGATTTATTTGTCAAACGACGGATTGCAAGCGTAGAAGTTCTTAGAGTCCAGGTGGTCTTGAGCGATCCTTAAGCAATCGCCGAAGCGTTGGTAATGGACTATTTCGCGCTCACGCAAGAATTTTATCGGGTCGCGCACATCGGGGTCGTCGCACAGACGAAGAATATTGTCATAGGTCGTACGCGCCTTTTGCTCTGTTACTATCACGTATTCGCAATGTTTTTGGTCTTTCAAAAAACGCGAAAAATCCTTATATTTCAAGGGGTTCCTCGCTTTTAGGCTCCCTCCGGGTGGGCGCGACGCGTTAAAAAATATGCCTGCGGCATATTTTTAGCCAAAGCGGGAAGCAAGTTGTACTTGCGACCTGGGCCGAAGGCTGTCGCGTTAGCGACTGAGGGAGAGCGCGTGTGCTTGAAAATCAATTGAATTTCATTGTTACGCAGGCTCCTTCCGTCAGCCTTCGGCTGCCACCTCCCTCTCGGAGGGAGGCTTTGAAAAACGTGTCCTTTTCAAAAATTCCAATGTATCTCAATCGGCACATTCCTTGTTCCTTGTATTCGCTTTCCGACCATGATTTTGTCGATCAAAATCTCCACCATTTCTCGTGTCAGATGCTCTACTTTGACGTACTTTTCAATCAATTCTCGGCGGTTGTCACCTACGGCGATCCCCACGTCGATCTCGGTAATTTGCTTTTGGCATTCGAGCACCTGCG